>JANQSV010000238.1 GCA_028279115.1 Pseudomonadales bacterium | reverse complement strand
TACGCTGTGCCGACAACGCGATTGCCACGCCGCGGACGAGTCCCGGCAATGATTCAATGCGGTTGCGCTATTCGACCGATTTCAGCTTTCCGGTAACGTATTTGTGCAAGGTACTGGAAATCAGCGTCTGATAGGGCATGCCTTCCTTTGCAGCTCTTTTTTGCAGGTTTTCAAGGTCGCGGGAAGAAATTCTGATATTGATGCGCCGATCCTTTTTCAGAAAATCACGGGCAGCAGTCTCCATGCGGCGTTTCTCTTCCTCGAAATTCCCGATGCCCGCCAATTCTCCGCGCTCGAAATCCCGGAGTATTTCCACTTCCTCCTGGTCAAATTCAAGGCTTTTCTTCATCTGCTGATTATCTTCGCGGCAGCGCAACATTTGAGCAGTGTCCCTGATTCACGCTCTGGACACCCAGAATAACAGAGTGGGCCTTATTAGCGGTAGGCTTCGAAAGGTTGCGGGCGAGCTTAGACTTTGCTGTAATGTGATGCAACTTGATTCATAGTGACGCTATCTGACGAAAGATCATGAACTTACCCATATCACGAAAAAATCAGAAGGGAACGCGGATCACCGTCAGCTTGTCGGAACAGGATCATGCAACGCTTTCGGAACTGGCCGGGCGGCATGACGTATCCATATCGTGGCTGACCCGGCAAGCGCTTTTCGAGTTCCTGGACAAGCACAAAGACACCCAGACCCAATTGCCGCTTCAGATTCGGAAGGACTAGATCGATGGCGGAAAGCGACACCAGGGAAATTTGGTCTTTCTTTTCGGGAGCGATGGGGCTCGATCTCGGCTTCGAGCAGGCCGGTCTCGCGCCAACGCTCGCCAATGAAATCGACAGGAATTGCTGCGAAACTATTCGGACAAACCGCCCCGGCTTGCGGCTTGTCGCCGAAAGCATTGCTGACCTGACCGCCGACAGGCTCCGCGCATCCCGGGACTTCGAAGGCGATGTGTACATGATGGTGGGCGGGCCGCCGTGCCAGAGCTTCTCTTCGGGCGGCAAACGCACATCTCTATCTGACCCGCGAGGCAATCTGATCTACGAATACCTCAGACTCATCGGTGAAGTAAGGCCTCGCTATTTCGTGCTGGAGAACGTGGCAAACCTGACGACCGCCGCGCTTCGCCACCGCCCCATTGCCGATCGTCCCGGGAGACACTGGAGCCTGAAGCGCTACGACGACGAACGGAAAAACGGTCGCGGCGACGCGCTTCCGCTCGCTCCGGACGAACTTTCCGGTTCCGCGGCGCGCCAGCTTCTCCACGACGTTCGAGATCTAGGCTATTTCGTGGTTTTCGGTGTGCTGGACGCGGCCGACTACGGAGCGCCGCAGCACCGGCTCAGATTTATCATGCTCGGTTCGCGGGATTCGCCCCCGCCCTCGCTTCCGATACCGACTCACGGCGCCGAAGGCTCCGGCCTGATACTGTTTCGCACGGTGCGCGATGCGATCGATCACATGCAGGACGACCCTGGTTCGGGCTCAGAGTACACGCCCCCTGTGCGCCGATTCTTCGAAATGGTTCCAGAGGGCGGCAACTGGCGCGACCTGCCATCGGAGCTGCAACCCGAGGCTTTGGGCGGCTCGTGGGCCGCCGGTGGCGGCAAGACGGGTTTTTACCGGCGTTTATCCTGGGATTCGCCTTCGCCTACAATCACCGGCCGCGCCAACCGCAAGGGCAGCGCCCTTTGCCACCCCAAGGCCAACCGGCCGGTATCGGTTCGTGAATGTGCGGCGCTTCAAGGCTTTCCCGGCGACTGGAGATTCGCGGGCTCCATGAACGCCCGTTACATGCAGATCGGGAACGCTGTCCCTGTAATTCTGGGCAAGGCTGTAGCGGCTACTTTCCGCCGATACGACGCTGTCTCAGGAAAGGACGAAAATCGGAGCGCCGATTACGATCTGATGCTCGATGCAGCCGTGATGCGGCTTCGGGCGTCAGCCCGCAACAAGCGGAAGAAAACCGCTTGGGAATTGGCGGTATGACGCCGCGTCGCCTCCGCTTCGTCTCGGATCGAAATCCGATTCACAGGGTAAATGAGGAGGCGCTGGCTCGTCTTGTTGCGGCGCAGGAAAACACCGTTGAACACGCATTTTCGGATGCCGCGGGTTTTTACGCCCGCATATTCGACGATCTCAAACTGTCCCTCGCCGTTCCCGATGGCGTACAGGAAAAGCCGGTTCAGGATGTGTCGGATCGGTCATACAAGGAGTTGATCCACGATTTCGTTTCCATGCTCGGAGATTCGGGAGTTACCGGCCAATCCGCCCGCATTCACGCCGTTAATCTCGCCCAGCGCACACAGCTTGTGCGGGCTTTCGAGAATCCCGACGACGTATTGGCGCGCGTTACCGGAAAAGTCGTCGAGATCGTCGAGACATTTCCCCGCGCCGCCGAAGACATAGAGCGCGGACGCAATCCCGGTGACGTAATCGATCCTTACATCCTCGCCGCTACCCAAACCCTGCTTTTCGGCGGCAACTTCCAGGAGGCCATCGGGGCGACGGTCGCTCACAAAGCCCTCATGATCATCGAGGGTCTCATGGGTCATCTGCATGAAGACGTTATCGGCGATATGCGGTGCAATATCCGCGCCCCCGAGCCAAGCGGTTTCAACCAGGAGCTTATAGACCCGCACGACAATCCCTTTCCTGGCGCCGATATAGTTCAGCCACCCATAAGGGAAGGTGAGAACATCCGGTTTCATCAGGTCAAGAGCAAGACGGGCTCCGCCAAAGGCGGCGACGGCAAACGTCTCGGAGACCAGCTCAGGCAGTTGCGTCAGTACTATGCGGGCGACGTATATTACGATGCCTTGATCGGAAACACGCTGCGTGGCCACCGATCCATGCGGGGAGTGCTCAGTTCCGAGCCGGCAGCAGTCGTTCTGGTCGGCACCGCCGCGTTCCACGAGTTGACTCGCAGTTCCACAGGCCCGGAATTATTGCTTCGCGTGTACCAGAACGCTTTCACGGAAGCAGCCCAGCAGACCGGATACCGAATCGACGATATGGCGTCGGGCATTGTCGCAACTTTTCAGGAACGCGCCGAAGCCGCAGGTGAGAGTTTCTTCGAGGTATTGCTTGCAAATTCCATCCGATCCAATTTGGACCAGCAGGATAGCCGCACTTACAAGCCGCCAACGCGGCGCTCCAAAGCTACTTCAAAATGAAGAAAACTCTGCCCGGCGGCGACGGATGCCGCTTGCCTCGAAGGGCCGTTCCGTGTACATTCCCGTTCCGATTTCGGCGTCGTCATCCATGAGCGAGTTAGCACCTTTTTTCTTTTACGCGGCCGCCGTGCTGGCGATTGTCGGCCTCATGCTCGGCCTGTCGTATTTCCTGGGGCAGAGCGCCTCCCGCAAATACACCGATACGCCTTTCGAATCGGGCATCGTTTCCGTCGGTTCGGCCCAGTTCCGCACCTCGGTGCATTTCTATCTGCCGGCGATCCTGTTCATCATTTTCGATCTTGAGGTCGTTTTCCTGTTCGCCTGGGCGGTTTCCGTGCGTGAAACCGGCTGGGTCGGATTCATCGAGATCTTCGTTTTCGTCGCAATATTGCTTGCCGCGCTGTTCTATCTCTGGCGCGTCGGCGCCCTGGATTGGCGCACCGGCATCCAGCGGCGCGAACTGCGCGAATTGCGCGGCGCCGGCGGCGTGACCAACAAGAAGGCGTTCCACCTGTGAGCTGGCAATTGCAGAAGGCCGGGGAAGCTTCGTCGGGACTGCCCGGCGGCGCGAGCATGGACGAATTCCTGCGCCGCAACGTGGTCATGGCCAGACTGGAGGACATGATCGCCTGGGGCCGCAAGAACTCGATCTGGCCGTTCAATTTCGGGCTTTCCTGCTGTTACGTGGAAATGGCGACCGCCTTTACCGCCCGCCACGACCTGGCGCGTTTCGGCGCCGAAGTCATACGCGGCACGCCGCGGCAGGCGGACATGATCGTCATCGCCGGCACCGTGTTCCGCAAGATGGCGCCCGTGGTGCGATTGCTATACGACCAGATGCTCGAGCCCAAGTGGGTGATCAGCATGGGTTCCTGCGCCAATTCCGGCGGCATGTACGACATTTATTCCGTAGTGCAGGGAGTCGACAAGTTCCTGCCCGTCGACGTTTACGTTTCCGGCTGCCCGCCGCGCCCGGAAGCGCTGCTCCAGGGGCTGATCCTGCTGCAGGAACAGGTCGGCAAGCAACGCAGGCCGCTGAGCTGGGTCATCAACGACCAGGGTGTCATCCAGAAAAAACCGAGGACAGTGCAACGCGAGTTCCGCCAGGCCGAACGGATCGCCGCGACCGAATTGCGCTCTCCCGATCGCGTTTGAACCCAGGTCTCGAAAAAGTAGCAGAACCGGAAAATCCAAGAACATGCCAGTCGCGACCGCTACCAGCCCGACAGCCGCAGCCAGCCTGATTCCGGCTGCATTGCAGGCAAAGTTCGCCGGCCGCATTCTCGCCGAACAATTCACCTGTGACGGCATTCCGACCGCCTGGGTGGACCGCGGCGACGTGGTGGAGTTCCTGCGCGAATTGCGCCAAGGAATTGGGACAGGAACTGGAACCGGCGGGCCGCGCTTCGAGATGCTGTTCGATCTGACCGCCATTGACGAGCGCATGCGCGTTCACCGTGAAGGCCAGCCGCCGAGCGAATTCACCGTCGTCTACCACCTGATGTCCTTTTCCGGCAATTGCGATTTCCGCGTCAAGGTCCCGCTGATGGACGCGGATCTGAACATACCGACCGTGACCGGACTCTGGCCCGCCGCGAACTGGTACGAGCGCGAAGCCTGGGACATGTTCGCCATCAATTTCGAAGGCCATCCGAACCTCTACCGGCTGATCCTGCCGCCGACCTGGGAAGGCCACCCCCTGCGCAAGGAACATCCGGCCCGGGCGACGGAAATGGACCCGTATTCGCTCGATGACGACCAGGCGGGCTACGAGCAGGATGCCCTGCTGTTCAATCCCGAACAATGGGGCATGAAACGAAAGTCCGAAGATTCGGAATTCATGTTTCTCAATCTCGGCCCCAACCACCCCAGCGTCCATGGCGCTTTCCGCATCGCGCTGCAACTCGACGGCGAGATTCTCATCGACGCGGTGCCCGATATCGGTTACCACCACCGCGGCGCGGAAAAGATGGCCGAACGGCAGTCCTGGCACACTTTCATTCCCTACACCGACCGCATCGATTACCTCGGCGGGGTGATGAACAACCTGCCATACGTGATGGCGGTGGAGAAGATGGCGGGCATCGAAGTGCCCGAGCGCGCCAGGGTGATCCGCATCATGCTGGCCGAGATGTTCCGCATCTGCAGCCACTTGCTGTTCTATGGCACCTTCGCCCAGGACGTGGGCCAGCTTTCGCCGATCTTCTACATGTTCGTCGAGCGCGAACGCATCTTCAACATCATCGAGTCGATCTGCGGCGCGCGCATGCATCCGGGCTGGTTCCGCATCGGCGGCGTGGCCCAGGATCTGCCCGAAGGATGGGACATGCGCGTGCGCGAACTGCTCGAATTCATGCCGCCGCGGCTCGACGAATACGACAGCATGGTACTCAACAACGGCATCCTCAAGCGGCGCACCCAGGGCGTCGGCGTCTACGATACGCAAGAAGCCTTCGACTGGGGCGTTACCGGCGCCGGCCTGCGCGCCACGGGCCTGGAATGGGATTTCCGCAAGCAGCGGCCCTATGCAGGCTATGAGGATTTCGAATTCGACGTGCCCATAGCCGTCAACGGCGATTGCTACGACCGCTGCGCGGTGCGGGTCGAGGAAATGCGGCAGAGCCTGCGCATCATCAAGCAATGCCTCGACAACATGCCCGGCGGCCATTACAAGGCCGACCATCCGCTGACCACGCCGCCGCGCAAGGAAGAAACCCTGCGCGACATCGAAACCCTGATCAACCACTTCCTCAGCGTAAGCTGGGGGCCGGTGATTCCGCCCGACGAAGTTACCGTATCGATAGAGGCGACCAAGGGTATCAACAGCTACTACCTGGTAAGCGACGGCAGCGGCGGTTCCTATCGCACGCGAATACGCACGCCGTCCTTTCCCCATTTGCAGATGATTCCGCATATCAGCAACGGCTTCATGGTCGCGGACCTGATCGCGATCATCGCCAGCATCGATTTCGTCATGGCCGACGTGGATCGCTAGGGGTTGGAATCGATGAGCAATATGAGTGAAACACTGATCGCCTCGACGGCCTTGCCGGCGGACTACCTGAATGAAGAGGAAATCGCCGAGATCGAACACGAGCGCACGCTGTATCCGGACACCCGCGCCGTTGGCCTGGAAGCCTTGAAGATCATGCAGAAGCATCGCGGCTGGGTTTCCGACGAATCGCTGCTCGCCGTCGCGGAATATCTCGGTCTGCCGGTGGCGGAACTCGAAGGCGTGGCGACCTTTTTCAACCTGATCTACCGTCAGCCTGTCGGCAGGAACGTGATTCTGTATTGCAAGAGCGTTAGTTGCTGGATCATGGGCTGCGATGAGGTCAAGGAGAAGATTTCCGGCGAACTCGGCATCGATTACGGCGAAACCAGCGAAGACGGCGAATTCACCCTGATCCCGGTTCCCTGTCTCGGCGATTGCGACCGGGCGCCGGTAATGATGGTGGGGCCGGATCAGCATCGAAATCTGGACGAGAAAAATCTCGGCGAGATATTCGCGCGCTATCGGAAAGGGCGGGACTGATCGTGGTTGGCAATCCCCTGACCAGGAATATCGATTTCTCGCGTCCGCCGCTGGATCTGGGCGCCTACGAGGCGACCGGCGGTTATCACGGCCTGCACGCGATCGCCCGCGGCCTCGAGCCGGCCGACGTGCTCGACCGGGTCAAGGAATCGGGCCTGAAGGGCCGCGGCGGGGCGGGGTTTCCCACCGGCCTGAAATGGAGTTTCGTGCCCATGGGAGAGAAGGCGCCGAAACAGAAATACTTCGTCGTCAACGCCGACGAAATGGAGCCGGGCACCTTCAAGGACCGCCTGCTGATGGAAGGCGATCCGCATCTGCTCCTGGAAGGCATGATCATCGCATCCTACGCGATCCAGGCGAGCAAGGCCTATATTTTCCTGCGCGGCGAATACGTAGGTTCGGAACGCATCCTGCGCAAGGCGCTGGCGGAAGCTTACGAACGCGGCTATCTCGGCCGCAATATCCTCGACACCGGCTTCGATCTCGACATCGTCATGCATACCAGCGCCGGTCGTTATATCTGCGGCGAGGAGACCGCGCTGCTCAACGCGCTCGAAGGCAAGCGCGCCAATCCGCGCGCCAAGCCGCCTTTTCCCCAGGTCAGCGGTCTCTGGGGCAAGCCGACCATCGTCAACAACGTGGAAACCATCTGCAATCTGCCCGGCATACTCGCCTGGGGCATCGACTGGTATCGCAGCCTGACGAAAGGCAACGACCACGGCACCAAGCTGTTCGGCATCAGCGGCAAGGCGCGCACGCCCGGCTGCTGGGAACTGCCCCTGGGCACGCCGATCCGCGAATTGCTCGAAGTCTATGGCGGCGGCATGCGCGATGGTCTGAAACTGAAGGCTTTCCTGCCCGGCGGCGGCTCCACGGATTTCATGCTGCCGGAGCATCTCGACCTGAATCTCGATTACGACGATATCGCCGGGGCCGGCAGCAGGCTCGCCACCGGCACCTTGATCCTGCTCGACGACAAGACCTGTCCGGTGGGCATGATCGGCAACCTGATGACGTTCTTCTCCCATGAGTCCTGCGGCTATTGCACGCCATGCCGCGACGGATTGCCCTGGGTCGACGAAATTTTCCGCGAATTCGAACGCGGCAACGGTACGCACAAGGATCTTGCGATACTCGAGGAACACGTGGACTACATGGGGCCCGGCAAGACTTTCTGCGCCCTCGCGCCCGGCGCCACCGCGCCCCTGGGCAGCGGCCTGCGCTATTTTCGCGAGGATTTCGAACGGCATATCACGGAGCAGCGGTGTCCGTACAAGAATTGATTGCCGGCAATAAATGACTGACAAGACGAAAGTGGGTGAGGCCCGGTCGGCGCAGCCGACAAAAAGCAACGCTTTTTGAGGATCGAACGGCTCGACATGGATGTCGAGACTGGGGGTTGGCGAAGCCTCAAGAGTCGCGCCGGGGATGGCTTGTACAAAGCTAATGAGTAAGACTGGAAAGAAATGGCAGAAAAGGCGAAAGCGGAAATCAACATAGACGGCGTAACTTATGAAGTTAACGCCGGCGGCAACCTGTTGCAGGAATGCCTGTCGCTGGGACTGGACCTGCCGTATTTCTGCTGGCACCCCTGCATGGGCTCGGTGGGCGCCTGCCGCCAATGCGCGGTCAAGCAATATCGCGACGCGGAAGACAGCGCCGGCTTGATGACCATGGCGTGCATGACCCCGGTGCAGCCCGGCGCGAGGATTTCCATCGAAGATCCCGAGGCGAAGGCCTTTCGGGCCGGCGTCATCGAAAGCCTGATGATCAGCCATCCTCACGATTGTCCGGTTTGCGAGGAAGGCGGCGAATGCCATCTGCAGGACATGACCCTGATGTCGGGCCACAACTACCGCCGCTACGACAAGAAGAAGGTCACGCACCGCAACCAGTATCTCGGCCCCTTCATCAATCACGAGATGAATCGCTGCATCACCTGTTATCGCTGCGTGCGTTTCTACAACGAGTACGCCGGCGGTGAAGATCTTTCCGCCCAGGCCTCGCATCATTTCACCTATTTCGGACGGCACCGCGACGGCACGCTGGAAAGCGAATTCAGCGGCAACCTGGTCGAGGTTTGTCCCACCGGGGTCTTCACCGACAAGGTTTTCAGCGAGAACTACACGCGCAAATGGGACCTGCAGACCGCGCCTTCGATCTGCAACGGCTGCGGCGTGGGCTGCAACATCGCGCCGGGCGAGCGCTACGGGGAATTGCGCCGCGTCGTCAATCGCTATCACAGCGAGTTGAACGGCTATTTCATCTGCGACCGCGGCCGTTTCGGCACGGGCTATGTGAACGACGCCGCGCGCCTTGCGACTCCGCTCGACGGCGCGGGCAAGGAACTCGACGCGGAAGCGGCGGGGCGGCAGTTGCGCGAGATCGCGGGCAACGCTATAGGAATAGGCTCGCCGCGTGCCGGAAACGAAGCCAATTTCGCCTTCCGCAAGCTGGTCGGCGAAGAGAATTTTCATGCCGGCTATTCCGACGCCGAACACGCCTGCATGCAACTGGCCGCCGAACTCGCGGGCGATCCGCGTTTCCACAATCCCTCCATCCGGGAGATCGAGCAGGCCGACGCCGTGCTCGTACTCGGCGAAGACGTCACCAATACCGCGCCGCGAATCGCGCTCGCCCTGCGCCAGTCGGTGCGCAACAAGGCGCTGGAACTGGCCGACGGCGCCAATATTCCACGCTGGCAGGACGCCGCGGTGCGGGAACTCGCCCAACAGGAACGCAGTCCGCTTTGCATATTCGCCTGTGGCGCAACCAGGCTGGACGACGTGGCTTCGGATCGTGTCATCGACACGCCTTCGGGGCTCGTGCGGAACGCTATTGAATTGGCCGGCCGGATCGACGCATCCGCACCGGAGGCCGCCACCGCGCCGCGAGCCGCAGAAAGCCACGAAGCGCTGGAGCGGGTCGCCGGACAATTGCTCGCGGCGCGCAGGCCGCTGATCGTCGCCGGGACGAGCAGCGGCAATATCGATCTGATCAAGGCCGCGGCCAACATCGCCGGAGCTTTGCAAAAGCGCCGCGCTGTTCGTGAAAACCATGGGGGAACCGCGGCGCCGGTGGACCTCTGCCTGCTGACGGCCGAAGTCAACAGCATGGGCCTGCACCTGATGACCCGGCAGGAAAACAGTCTCGGCGAAGCCTTGCGCAAACTGAATTCCGGCGAGGCGGCCAATGTCATCGTGCTCGAAAACGATCTTTATCGCCGCGCCCCTCACGCCCAGGTCGACGCGGCCCTGAACGCCGCCGGGAAGACCGCCGCGCTCGATCTGCTGCCCAATCGCACGACGGCGAAAGCGGATCTGGCGCTTCCCGTCACCGCGTTCTCCGAACAGCAGACAAGTTATGTGAACTACGAGGGCAGGGCGCAGCTCGCCTACCAGGTGCATCGCAACCATGGCGCGGCGCGTCCGGCATGGCAGTGGACCGGTGATTTCGAACATTTCCGCCAGGCGCTGCTCGACTGCGCGGATTCGGTTGCGGCTTTTGCGAAACTGGGCGAAGTGTTGCCCGACACGTCGAACCTGCCCGGCGGCATCAAGGTGCCGCGCCAGTCCGAACGCTATAGCGGCAGGACCGCGATGAAGGCGAATCTGAACGTGCACGAGCCTAAACAAACCCAGGATCCCGAGTCCGCGCTGGCGTTTTCGATGGAAGGCGTCCCGCCCCGGCGCGACGCGACGATTCTGGCCTCGTCCTGGGCTCCGCAATGGAATTCCAATCAGAGCATCAGCAAGTTCCAGGACGAGATCAACGGCCCCCTGCGCCAGGGCCATGGCGGCACGTTACTGCTGGAGAAGAAATCGGAGGGCGGCGAATTCAAGCCTGTTCCGGCCAACGGAGACGGCGGCGGCCTCGAATTGCTGCCGGCCTTCCAGATATTCGGCAGCGAGGAACTGTCCTCCCGCAGCGAGGCGATACGCGCGCGCATGACCGGCGCTTACCTGGCTATTTCATCTGCGGATGCGGAGCAGCACGGTCTGCAACAGGGCCGGGGCGTGAGGCTGAGCGGGGGAGGCATTGAAGCAATCGCGCTGACATGCATCCGCACGCAAATGAGTCCCGGCGCGGCGGCCTTGCATGTCGGCGACGCGGAAATCGACTATCACGGTCTCGGTACGCGAGTCGAGCTGGCGCCGGCGGAAGCCCCCGAGGGCCGCGGCCTCGGTGAACTGATCGTTTCCGATCTGGCACAAGCACGAGAGGAGCGATAGGCGATGTTTACTTTCGCGGTCGGATCGGCTTTGAGCATCGCCAGCATTCTGCTGGCGGTTATCGTGCTCGCCGCGATGCTGATCTGGGTCGAGCGGCGAATGCTGGGTTTCTGGCAGGAACGCCTCGGCCCGAACCGCGTGGGCTGGTTCGGCATCATGCAGGTCGTCGCCGACATGATCAAGATCTTCACCAAGGAAGACTGGGTGCCGCCGTTCGCCGACCGGCTCACCTTCGTGCTCGCGCCGGCGATCATCATGATCGTCGTATTGATGAGTTTCGCGGTGATCCCTTTCACGCCCGAGGTCGGCGTCATCGATTCGAACGTCGGCGTGCTGTTCGTTTTGGCGATGGCCTCGCTCGGCGCTTATAGCGTGATGTTGGGCGGCCTTTCGTCGAACAACAAGTACGCCTTGCTCGGCAGCTTGCGCGCGGCGGCGCAAATGGTCAGCTACGAAGTCTTCATGGGCATCTCGCTGCTTGGCGTGGTAGTGCTGGCGGGCAGCTTCAATTTGCGCGAGATCGTCGAAACCCAGGCCGACGGCTGGTACATCGTTCCGCAATTCATCGGTTTTCTCATCTTTCTGATCGCCGGCGTCGCCGAGAGCCACCGGCTGCCTTTCGACATTCCCGAGGCCGAACAGGAAATCTGCGCGGGCTATCACACCGAATATTCCGGCATGAAGTTCGGCATGTTTTTCGTCGGCGAATATCTCGGCCTGGTGCTCGTATCCTCGCTGATCGCCGTGCTGTTTTTCGGCGGCTGGCTCGGGCCGGCGTTTCTGCCGCCCATCGTCTGGTTCTCGCTCAAGGCCGGATTCTTCATCCTGTTTTTCATCCTGATGCGCGCGGCGCTGCCGCGGCCGCGTTATGACCAGCTCATGAGCTACGGCTGGCTTTTCCTGCTGCCGCTGTCGCTGCTGAACTTGCTGGTCACCGGCGCGGTAGTCCTGGTTTCAACAACAGCCACGATGTAGGGGAGGGGAAGGCGCATGTTCAAATTGATAAAGGACACGCTGCTCAGCCAGGCGGTCACCTTGTGGGGCGTATTCCGCAAGTTGTTCGTCAAGGCCGACACCGTGCAATACCCCGACGAGCAGCCATACATGTTTCCCCGCTGGCGCGGCCGCATCATTCTCAGCCGCGACCCCGACGGCGAGGAACGTTGCGTGGCCTGCAATCTCTGCGCGGTGGCCTGTCCGGTGGACTGCATCGCCCTGCAAAAGGCGGAAACCGAGGACGGCCGCTGGTACCCGGAGTTCTTCCGCATCAATTTTTCCCGCTGCATCATGTGCGGATTCTGCGAGGAGGCCTGTCCCACCAACGCCATTCAATTGACGCCGGATTTCGAAATGGCCGAATACGTGCGCCAGGACATGGTCTGGGAGAAGGAAGATCTGCTGATCGACGGCGTCGGCAAGTATCACGACTACAATTTCTATCGCGTGGCGGGCAAGCAGGTCGCCGGCAAGGACAAGGGCGAAGCGCTTAACGAAGCGGAGCCCGTGGACGTCAGGAGCCTGCTGCCATGATGTTGCTGTTCTATCTCGCCGCGGCCGTCGCGGTGATCGCCACCATCGGCGTCATCGTGCAGACCAATATCGTCCATGCGCTGATTTATCTGATTCTTTCGCTGCTCGCGGTGGCGGTGATCTTCTATGTGCTCGGAGCGCCGCTGGCGGCCATGCTCGAGGCTATCGTCTATGCCGGCGCCATCATGGTGCTGTTCCTGTTCGTGATCATGATGCTCAATCTCGGCCAGAGCACGCGGCAGCAGGAACGGGCCTGGCTTGCGGGCCGCGGCTGGATTGTGCCGGCCTTGCTCGCGGCCGTGCTGCTGGGGCAATTGCTTTACGTGCTGAGCGGGGTCGAGGGCATGTCGGCAGCGGAACAGGTCGGCGTCATGGCGGTCGGCACGCGGCTCTTCGGGCCTTATGTGCTGGCGGTGGAGCTGGCCTCGGTCCTGCTGCTGGCGGGACTGATTACCGCCTACCACCTGGCGCGGAAACCGAAGGCGGGAGACGAATGATGGGAGCGATTCCGGTCGAACACGGACTGATCCTGGCGGGAATCCTGTTCTCGCTGGGTCTGATCGGCGTTCTCACCCGGCGCAATATCGTATTCGTGCTGATGTCGCTGGAAGTCATGCTCAACGCCTGCGGGCTGGCCTTCATCGTCGCCGGCTCGCGCTGGGAACAGGCGGACGGACAGATCATGTTCCTGCTGATCCTGACCCTGGCCGCCGCCGAGGTCGCCGTCGGCCTGAGCCTGATCATCCAGATGTACCGGCGTTTCCAGACCGTCGACATCAATGTGCTCAGCGAGTTGAAAGGATAAGGACCGTGCTTGATCTGATCTGGCTGTTGCCGACATTTCCGCTGCTCGGATTTCTGATTCTGGCCCTGACCGAGGGCAAACTCGCCAGGGGTCCGGCGGGCTGGATCGGCGCCGGCAGCGTCGGCCTGTCCTTCGCCGTGGCGGCGCTGGCGGCCGTGAGCTTCCTGCAATCGGGAATCGAAAGCCATACCGTGCCGATCTGGACCTGGATGTCCGTGGCCGGCTTTAACCCCGGCGTCAATCTATATCTCGACGGCCTCTCGCTGGTGATGATTCTCGTCATCACCGGGGTCGGCTTCCTGATCCACGTCTATTCCACCGGCTACATGGCGGACGACCCGGATTTCAGCCGCTTTTTCTGCTACATGAACCTGTTCGTCTTCGCCATGCTGCTGCTCGTGCTCGGCGACAATCTGCTCTTGCTGTATCTGGGCTGGGAAGGCGTCGGCCTGTGCAGCTACCTGCTGATCGGGTTCTGGTACGACGATCCGTACAACGGCTATGCCGCGCGCAAGGCCTTCGTCGTTACCCGGGTCGGCGATACCGCCATGGCCATCGGCCTGTTCCTGCTGTTCGCCCAGCTCGGCACCCTGAACATCCAGGACATGTTGCATGCGGCCGAGGCGGAATGGGCGGTGGGCTCGACTCTGCCCGCCATCACCGCGCTGTTGCTGCTTGGCGGCGCGGTCGGCAAATCGGCCCAGTTGCCCTTGCAGACCTGGCTTCCCGACGCCATGGCGGGCCCGACTCCGATCAGCGCCCTGATCCACGCGGCCACCATGGTCACGGCGGGCGTTTACCTGATCGCCCGCACCCATACGCTGTTCGAACTCGCGCCCGACATACAGTCGCTCGTCGCCTGGGTCGGGCTGATCACCTTGCTGATGGCGGGATTCACCGCCATGACCCAGAACGACATCAAGCGGATTCTCGCGTATTCGACGGTTTCCCAGATCGGCTACATGTTTCTCGGCCTCGGCGTCGGCGCCTGGTCCGGAGCGATTTTCCACCTGATGACCCACGCCTTCTTCAAGGCGCTGCTCTTCCTCGGCGCCGGCGCGGTCATTCTCAGCCTGCATCACGAACAGGACATCTTCCGCATGGGGGCGAAGCGCAAACAGCTTCCGGTCGGATTCCTGTGTTTTCTCATCGGCGGCCTCGCGCTGACGGCCTTCCCTTACACTTCCGGCTATTTCAGCAAGGACGAGATACTGATTGCCGCGCTCGAAGTCGAAGGGCAGGGACTATGGCTTTGGCTCGGCGGGGTCATCGGGGCCTTTTTCACGGGGATTTACACCTTCCGCCTGTTCTTCGTGGTGTTTTTCGGCGAGAGCAGGGGGCATCACGACGCCACGGAAGTGAAAGGGCTGAATATCGCCGTGCCGCTGTTCATCCTGATGGCGCTGTCCCTGTTCGGCGGCTGGATTCCGGTGCCGCTCGACGCCGTCTTCAGTCATGGCGCTGAACATGAGGAACATCACATCAGCGCCTTCATGCATGGCGTCATGATCGCGCTGCCGCTGATCGGCATCGGGATCAGCTACCTGTTTTACGGTTCGGGCGCGCTTTCGGTCGAGAAACTCATGTCGCTGCCGGCTTCCCGCGCCTTGCACCGTTTCTGGAACAGCGGCTGGGGCATGGACCGGCTGTACGACTTGCTGTTCGTCAATCCCTTTCTGTTTCTGGCCCGGGTCAACGCGAAAGACATCGTCGACGCTTTCTACGACATGCTGGCGGCAATCAGCCGGGCGGGCCATCTGCTGATCGTGCGCACCCAGACCGGTTATCTGCGCTGGTACGCGCTGTCGATGGCCGCCGGGCTCGTGGCCCTGATCGCGGTGGGAGTACTGCTGTGATCCTGACCTTGCTCATCGCGCTCCTGTTCGTCGGCGGATTGCTGGCCTGGTTCAGCGAGCGGATCAATCCCGCCTGGCCGCGCTGGGTCGCGCTGGCGGTGCTGACGCTCGAATTGCTGTTGATGCTCAGTCTGCTCGGCGCCGCTCCCGAGGACGGCTGGCTGGCCGCATACAACCACGCCTGGCTGCCGCGCTTCGGCATCGCCCTGCATTTCGCGGCCGACGGCTTTGCCTTGCTGCTGCTTCTGCTGACGGCCTTTCTCGGCATCGTCGCGGTGGGTTCGGCCTGGTCGGAGATCAACTATCGCAGCGGTTTCTTCTATTTCAACCTGCTCTGGACACTGGCCGGGGTCGTCGGCGTGTTCACCGCGCTCGACCTGTTCCTGTTCTTCTTCTTCTGGGAAGTGATGCTGATCCCGATGTATTTCATCATCGCGATCTGGGGACACGAGAACAAGTTCCACGCGGCGAAGAAGTTCTTCATATTCACCCAGGTGAGCGGCCTGATCATGCTGGTCTCCATCGTCGTTCTGGCCTGGTTCCACTACCTGCAATTCGGCTTTTTCAGTTTCGCCTATCAGGATTTGCTCAACGTGGGCATGAACCGAAACATGGAAATGTGGGTCATGCTCGGATTCTTCATCGGATTCGCCACCAAGTTGCCCAGCGTGCCTTTCCACAACTGGCTGCCGGACGCTCATAGCCAGGCGCCGAGCGCGGGCAGCATCATCCTCGCCGGCGTCCTGCTCAAGACCGGAGCCTATGGCCTGGTGCGTTTCGCGGTGCCCCTGTTTCCGACGGCCGCCGCGGAGTTTGCGCCCGTCGCCATGACGCTGGCCGCCGTCAGCATCCTGTATTGCGCCAAGGTCGCTTTCGCCCAGGCGGATTTCAAGCGGCTGATCGCCTATACCAGCGTCAGCCATATGGGATTCGTCACGCTCGGGGTCTACGCCTGGAATGAACTGGCGCTGCAGGGCGCGGTGATGACAATGCTCGCCCATGGGCTCAGCTCGGCCGCCTTGTTCATGCTCGCCGGCGCGCTGCAACATCGCATCCATACCCGCAACATGCTCGAAATGGGCGGTTTCTGGGGCCGCGCGCCGCGCATGTCGGCCGTGGCGCTGTTCTTTTCCATCGCCGCGCTCGGCATGCCGGGTCTGGGCAATTTCGTCGGCGAATTCCTCGCCTTGCTGGGCGCCTTCCAGGCCAACCAGGTGCTGACCATCGTTTCCGCCTTCGGCCTGATCTTCGCCTCGGTGTATTCGCTTTGGGTGATCCAGAAGGTATTTCACGGCAAGTATTCGGACAAGGCATTCGACGGCAGCCATCTGCTCGATCTGGACAACCGGGAAATGGCCTATTACGGCGCCATGATGGCGGGGCTGGTCTGGATGGGGGTTTATCCGCAGTCTTTTCTCGATCTCTCAGCGCCGGCGCTGCAGTCGCTGCTTGAGGGGCAGGCCGGCAATGTCGCGATTGGAGCGCTGCGGCCATGACGCCACTTGAATACGCCGGCTACACGATGAGCGCGGGGGACCTTATCCCCCTGTTGCCGTTGCTCGCCGTTACGGCGTCGTCGATCTGGGTCATGATGGCGATCGGCGTGAAGCGAAATTATCCGTTTATCCTCGGCTCGACGGTCGGCGGCCTGTTGATCGCCGGCTTGCTCGCCATGAACCTGCTGTCCGGCCCGGCGCCGGACTCGATGCCGTTGCTGACGATGGACCCGTACGCCCAGTTCTTTACCGTGCTGATCTGCGCCCTCGCCATCGGCGTCAGTCTCGTCGGTCACAATTACTGGGCCGAATTCGACGACCAGCGCGAGGAATTCCTGCTGTTGCTGCTATTGGCCACGCTCGGGGCGGTAGTGCTCGCCGGCGCCAACCATTTCGCCAGCCTGCTGCTCGGCCTGGAAACCTTGAGCATGTCGCTTTACGGCATGTTGGCCTATCCCGTGCAAAGCGAGCGTGCGCCGAACGGTCACGCGCTCGAATCGGCGGTCAAGTACCTGATCCTTTCCGCGGTTTCCACTGCCATGATCCTCTTCGGCGTGGCCCTGGTCTATGCCGAGACCGGTAGTCTCAGCTTTGCCGGGCTGGAAGGATTGCCGGCGGGGCCGGGTATCGGAATTTCCGTGGTCGCGCTGCTGCTGATTTCCGCGGGTGTGGCCTTCAAGTTATCCCTGTTTCCATTCCATATCTGGACTCCGGACGTCTACCAGGGCGCGCCGGCGCCGGCGGCCGCCTATCTGGCGACGATCGGCAAGATCGCCGTATTCATCGTGCTGTTGCGCGTGGTGGTGGAAACCAGGACTCTCGGCATCGCCCCGGTGGCAGTCGTATTCTCCCTGCTGGCGCTGCTTTCCATCGTCGCCGGCAACCTGCTCGCGTTGTTGCAGGACAATCTGAAGCGAATACTCGCCTATTCCTCGATCGCCCACATGGGTTACCTGCTGATCGCGATCATCGCCGCCTTTTACGCCGAGGACCCGATCAGCGTCGAAGCGGTGAGCTTCTACCTGTTCGCCTATGTGATCATGACCCTCGGCGCCTTCGGCGTCGTCTCGTTGTTGTCCTCGGACGCGCAGGAAAGAGACAGCATCAGCGACTACCAGGGCATGTTCTGGCGGCGCCCCTGGCTGGCGGCCGCGTTCACCGGCATGTTGCTCTCGCTGGCTGGGATTCCGTTGACCGCGGGCTTCATCGGCAAGTTCTACCTGGTGCTGGCGGGGGTAGAATCGGGATTGTGGCTGCTGCTCGCCGCGCTGGTCGTCGGCAGTGGCATAGGTCTGTATTACTACCTGCGCATCGTCTATCGTATGTTGTTGCCGGAACCGGCGGACGCGCCGGAGTTGCGTGAGGGAAGCGCCGCTTTCTCGGTAGTATTCGTACTGTTTGTGCTGCTTGTTCTGTTCGGCGTGTATCCGGCTTCGCTGATGAATCTCATTCAGGCCATAGCTCTCTGATTTCAGGGATTGGTCATTCTGCGCGAAGTCGCAGAATCTCATTGGAGATTTCTGAAAGGTTGTACATGCCATCCCTGGCGAGAGTTCATAGGCTTCGAGTACCCCCGGCCCGGCCATCCTTGGCCGGTCGTTCGGCCCCTAAGAAGCTGCGCTTCTTATCGGCTGCGCCGACCGGGCCTCACCCTCGCACACCCGCTGAACATCCCGCCAGCCGACGGCGACTGACATCATGCAAATCCCACGTGAAACCAGGCCCCCAGTTTCGACTATTGCCGCATAGCGGCTATCATGCGCGCGGAGGCGAGCGGAATTCGTGAACCAAATTGACAAGGTTGCGGTGGTCGGGGGTGGCAGTTTCGGCACCGTTATCGCCAACATCACCGCCAAAAACGGCTGTGAAGTCGGCTTCTGGATGCGCAGCGACGAACTGGCGCGCGACGTCAACGATCTGCGTGAAAACCCGCAATATCTCCCCGGCTACGAAATCGACTCGCGGGTGGTGGCGGTGGAGGACATGTCCGCCGCGGTCGACGGCGCCGGGTTGATCTTCATTGCCGTGCCGAGCGACGGTTTCCGCGCCGTCGTGCGCGAAATGGTTCCCCACGTCTCGCCGGACGCCATACTGGTCAGCGGCACCAAGGGCATCGAGGCGGGGAGCTTCATGCTTATGAGCCAGATCTTGCGGCAGGAAGCCCCCCGGGCGCGAGTCGGCGTGCTCAGCGGCCCCAATCTGGCCCGGGAGATCGCCGCGGGCCACCTGACCGGAACCGTCATCGCCAGCGACGACGAGGAAGTGCGCGAGAATGTGCGCACCTTGCTGCGTTCGGAGTCCTTCCGGGTCTATACCAACGACGACATGCTCGGCGTGGAACTCGGCGGCTCGCTGAAAAACATCTACGCCATTATCGCCGGCATCGCCGCCGCCCTGGGCATGGGCCACAACACCAACAGCATGCTGGTGACCCGGGCGCTGACGGAAATGGCCCGATTCGGACGCGAGCTCGGCGCCGACCCGATGACCTTTCTCGGCCTGTCCGGGGTCGGCGACCTGGTAGTGACGAGTTCCACGCCCCTGAGCCGCAACTACCGGATCGGATTCGCGCTCGGCCAGGGCAAGAACATCGAAACGGCCGCGGAGGAAGTGGGACAGGTTGCGGAAGGCGTCAACACGGTTAAACTGGTAGCCCGGAAGGCCGAGGAGCTCGGTGTTTACATGCCGCTGGCAAACGGCCTGTATCGAATCGTCTTCGAGCGGGAATCCATCAAGAACATCCTGTCCTCGCTGATGCTCAGCGAACAGGCGCTCGACGTGGAGTTTGCCGCCATTGAGGACAAGACCTTGCGGTGAGGCGGAAACCTGTTCAGTTAAGTATACGATAAAGGCACATTTATGCGTACTTCGCGTATACTTGACGCATGAAACATTCTACTGCGTTAAAGCGGCTGAACCACTGGGACAAGAATGATCGCTTTGTCTTCAACACCGCCGACTTGGCCAAGATTTTCCACGAAGACAGCCCGCGAGCCCTCAAGGCGAGCTTGAAGCGACTGGTGAGCGGAGAGGTTCTTTCCCGGCCTGTGCGCGGCATCTATCTGTATGCCTTGAGCCGGAACAGGGACGGTAATCTGATCGAGCGAATCGCCAGAGTGTTGCGGCGGGGCGAATATAATTACGTCAGCCTGGAGTCGGCGTTGAGCGAGTACGGAGCAATCTCCCAAATTCCGGTAGACCGCCTGACCGTAATGACTACGGGGCGTAGCGGCCGATACGCAACGACGCTCGGCGTCATCGAGTTTACCCACACCAAGCGGCGTCCCGGAGAGATTCTGCAAGGCGTCCGGGACATCGGTCGACCGCTGAAATTCGCTACACCGGCAACCGCGTGGCGGGACCTGAAACGAGTGGGCAGAAACACGCATCTCGTGGATGAAGCGGAGTTGGCCGCCGATGGTTAGCCCAATCGACAAGGCGGATTTCGCGGAACTGGTCGGGCTCGCCATGTCGAGTGCCGGACGCACCCGGATGCGGCCTGTGGTCCAGAAGGAACTGTTGCATTACGACATCCTCTACAGCCTTGATGCCGAAGGATTGCTGGATCAATTAACGTTTCAAGGCGGCACTTCCTTGCGGTTGTGTCATGGCGCCCCCCGATACAGCGAAGACCTCGATTTCGTGGGAGGCAGGGATTTCGACAGGCGTCAACTGGAGCCGCTGAAGGATTGCATCGAGCGATACATCGGACGGCGCTACGGCTTGGAAGTAAGTGTGCAGGAGCCCACGGACCTGAAGCACGAAAGAGAAAACGACGGCTTGAAAATCGAAAAATGGCAAATTTCGGTAACGACCGACCAGGGGAAGCGCCATATTCCCCGGCAACGCATCAAGATTGAAGTCGCAAACATAGATGCCTATTCCAAGGAGGCCAGAGCGATAAGGTTGCATTATGAATTCTTGCCCGAAGGCTATGGCGACACATTGGTGCTTGCGGAAACACTGGATGAAGTAATGGCCGACAAGTTGGTGTCTCTCGTGAACACGACCGGTTACGTGCGCAATCGCGACATATGGGATCTGCATTGGCTGAAACGGCAGGGTATCGATATTCGAATCGACTGGGTGCGGCAAAAGATTCGTGATTACCGCATAGAAGACTATCTGCAAAAACTGGACCGGATGCTGAAACGCTTACCGGAAATAACTGAGGGAAATGTCTTCCAGCGCGAACTGGCGCGCTTCATTCCGCTGGATGTGGCGGAAAGGACACTGGATAAACCAAAATTCAGACAATTTCTGGTTTCTGAGTTGTCCGAAATGTTGGAGCGGCTGCGAACTGATTGAAAATGACGTGGACGGCGCTGGCTCGTTCGGGAAATTTTCTGGTGAAGTTGAGATTACCTCGATAACAAGTTAGGATTTCAGTTGGCGAAGAATGGAAAATGTAATATATTTCAATCATTTAACCAATCAAGGCGACTGACGGAAGGTGGAAGTGGATATGTCGGAAAATTCGAATGCAAGTCCGTGGAAAGACCCGGCGATCTGGGGCCGGGTCGTATTTGTCGTCCTGTTCCTGCTCATTTTTGCGCTGATTGTCGGGCCGCTGGCGATCATTCTTGGAGTTGTCCAGGCCGTATTCACGATTTTTACCGGCGAGGAAAACCGCAATCTGCGCGGCCTGGCGGCGGCCCTGGCCGAATACGTTCGCGAGATACTGCTGTTCGCAAGCTGGAACAGGGAACAGAGACCGTTTCCTTTCTCGGAGTTTCCCCGAGTCCCGGAGCTTGAAGACGCGGTAGCGGCCGACGAGGAAGAAACCGCGTCCGAGCCGGAAACCGTCACTGAAGAAGCGCCCGCCGAGGAAGAGGCGCCGAAAGCGCCGCCGAAGAAAACCACTCGCAAGAAGACTTCGTCAAGCAAGGCCGCCGCGGACAAATCCAAGAGCTGATATGCAAGATATGGGAAGCTCTGCGTTAGCAGAGCTTCCGCGGCACAGGAATGTGCAGCCGAATTCGATGGCGGAAGCCATTGAATTCGGGAGCAAAACAAAACCACGCTTTTGTTTTGCGATAATGAACAATTCCATGGATGGAATTGTTCAGAATAGACAGGTGATAACCGCCATGCAGGCCCGATACCTTGTACCGACAATCCTGTTGACACTGTTGACCGGCAGCGCCGGCGCCCAGCAGGGCGGACTTGCCGATCATGCGCTGTTCAGCGGCTTTCCCGACTCCGGAATCATCGAGTTTGAGAACGCCGGGGACGTCAACTATCGGGTAGTGCTCGGCAGTCTGCAAAGCATGCGCGGACAGGTGGCGCCGGAAGCCTCGGAAAGAGTGCGGGGCAATCTGACCCGGATACTCTACGAGGTCGCAGGCGGCTTTTCCGGTCAGGACGTGTACGAGTTCCTCATCGATCAGATGCGATCGCGCGGTTATCGCGAATTGTTCACCTGTACCGGGCGCGCCTGCGGCAGCAGCGAATATTGGGCCAATGACATATTCGGCAACCGCATTCTGTACGGGCCGGTGCGAAACCAGTTTTATCTGGCGATGGAGTCGGAACCTTCCGGACGGTTCTTTATCTCGGCCTATGTGATTACCCGCATCAACCGTCAACTGCTTGCGTATCTGGAAATCATCGAACTCGAAGGCGGCGCCGCGAACCCCGCGGAAGTTGGCCCGGCGTACATGCTCGAGCAACTGCGCGATGCCGGCGGCGTCGTCGTGCCGGGGCTGTCGTTCGGCGCCGGCGACCGGCTGGAAGAGGACGCCGGTCTGGATGCCGTCGCGGAATTGTTGCGGCTGGATCCGGAACTGCGCCTGTACATTGTCGCCCATCTGCAAGGGGAGGGCGATCTCGAACGATTGCTGATCCGCAGCGAGACCCGCGCCGGCGCTGTGCGGCAATCGCTGGTAGAGCTGGGAGTCGATGCCGGACGGCTCACGGCCCGGGGCATGGGTCCGCTGGCGCCCTTGTGCGCCGCTGAGAATTGCGGCGAGCGAGTCGAACTGGTCGTGCAATCAGCCGAGCAATGACAGAAACTCGGTCCGCGTCGATGCTCGCGCGCGGAAAGCGCCGAGCATGCAGGACGTGGTCATTACCGAATTCTGCTTTTCCACTCCACGCATCATCATGCACATGTGTTGCGCTTCGACGATCACACCCACGCCCTTGGCGCCGGTGGTTTCCTGGATGCAGTTGGCGATCTGCTGGGTGAGGTTTTCCTGGATCTGCAGGCGGCGGGCGAAAACATCGACGATGCGGGCGATCTTCGACAGGCCGAGCACCTTGCCGTCGGGCACGTAGGCCACATGGCACTTGCCGATGAAAGGCAGCAGATGATGCTCGCACATGCTGTACATCTCGATGTTCCTGACAATGACCATCTCATCGGTGGCCGATGGATATAGCGCCTCGTTGACCACATCGGCAACGTTCTGACCATAGCCGCGGGTCAGAAACCTGAGCGCTTCCGCGGCGCGCCGAGGGGTTTTTCGCAATCCGTCGCGATCGGGATCTTCGCCGATCGCGTTCAGAATCGAGGTATAAGCCTCTTCAAGTTCCTGCATGTCCGCCAACACCGTAAGTACATTTTGCTGGCCGCGAGCCAGCGCGCAATCATATCATCATGCCGCATGCGCCTTCAGTCATATATTGAACATCTAGCCGACCGCCTGGCGGGCGCCGGCGTCCATTGCGGACATGGCGTCGATAACGTCCATGACGAGGCCGTATTCCTGGTATTCGGCGCATTGGATCTCGATTTCCGGCGGTCGATCGCACAACAGGACCGGAAACTTGAACAGGATGAAATCGAAAGGCTTGAGAAACTCGTCCTGGCGCGCATCGGCCGGCGCGCCCCCACCGCCTATCTGCTAGGCAAGACCTGGTTCGCCGGACATGAATTCATTTGCGACTCCCGCGCTCTCGTTCCGCGGTCGCCCATAGCGGAACTGATCGGCAACGGTTTCGAGCCTCTTTTTGAACCCGGGTCAGCCGGCGAACCCGGCGCCGTGCTCGATCTGTGCTGTGGCGGCGGCTGTATCGGCATCGCCTGCGCATTGCGTTTTCCCGCCTGTCGGGTCGATCTGGCCGACATCTCCCCGGAAGCGCGCGATCTGGCTCGGGAAAACGTTCGCCTGCATGGCCTGGAAGAGCGCGTGTCGGCTTTGCAAACGGACCTGTTCGAAGGACTGAACAGCCGCTACGACCTGATCCTGGCCAACCCGCCCTATGTTTCCCCCGAAGAAATAGCGCAATTGCCGGATGAGTATCGCCACGAGCCCGCTCTCGGACTCGATGGCGGTACGGACGGCGTCGACATCGCCGAACGCCTGCTCAAGCAGGCCGCGAAACGGCTGAATCCCGGCGGCTGGCTAATCCTGGAGACCGGATACAGCGCAACACAATTGGAAAACCGCTTCCCGAACACAAATTTCCTCTGGCTGGAATTCGATCACGGAGGCGCCGGCGTCTGCGCACTGACCGCCGAACAATTACGGGAGATGGCCTGATCTCGATCTGACTCTGGAGTTGAGGGATTGTGTTGTATGAGCAAGCGAGAGATTCCGCGACTCCGCTTCGCTCAGCGCGGAATGACAATGGGGGTGGCACAACGTGAGTCGCCGGCGGTTGGCGTGGGGTTTAGCGGGCGTCCCCGACATGGATGTCGGGGCCGAAGCGTACAGGGGTGGAGGCAAGCGTTTATGAAGCGCAGCTTCATGCGCAGCCGGAACGA
>JANQSV010000230.1 GCA_028279115.1 Pseudomonadales bacterium | reverse complement strand
AAGCGCGGCGAATGGGCCAAGGTCGGCAAGGGCGCGGTCGTTCGCGACAAGCGCGATACCGAGTATTGCGCGCTGCCCTCTCCCGACCATCTGCTGGTGCTCGCCGCGGGCGGGCCCGCCGGGGGATTCGGCGCCGTAATTCCTCCCTGGCTCGGCTTGAAAAGCCAGGCCGTGACCGTTCCCGTCGGTGCTTGCGTCGATTGCGAACCCGGTCCGGATTGATGCGCCGCTTGCTTCCGACTCTTGCCGTTTTGGCCGTGGGAATGATTTCGCATCATTCGACGGCGGCAGAGGCGGAGCCGATATTGCTTACCATCGAAGGGCATCTGATCGGCAGGATCGAGACTCTGGCAAACTCGGGCGACCCGGCCCGGATCATCCGCTCCTATTACGAAATGCTGCCACAGGAACAACGGGATACCGTCGAGATACACCGGGAAAGACTCGCCTCGCTGCTGCCTGCCTACAGAGTCGCGTTCACTGCCGCCGACAGCGCCGAACTGGCGCAGGTCGTGTCCGATATCGAAACCCAGTGGGCGGCAATATTGCGGATACATGCCCAGCAATTTACCCGCGAAGTGCAGCAGATCCTGATCGCCGCCTACGGCGAAGTCTATTCGCTCATATTCGCCGACTAGCTCCCCTTCGCCCGGCGATTCAGGCCGGCGCCGGTCGTTGGGCCAACCCCAGTTTCGCGCCCCAAAAGGCGGCGATTACCTTGACGGCCAGCGACAGCATTACTGCAACCGTAATGTAGGAACTCAAAGGTATATTCAGCAGAAACCCCAACAAGCCCAAATCTACGAGCAAATAGAATCCGATAGTCGAAGCTGCGAACAGCAGCGGAAATTGGACCCGGCCGTATTTCACCAGCCAATAGTTGCAGCAGAAAAACGCAATGGGCCCCAGAACGTAGGAAGACCAGGGCGCAATCCAGTTCGCCGCTTCGCTATAAAACTCCGGCGGATGGCCCGGCTCGATGAGATATGCGTACACGGCAACCATGGGGAAGCTGGCGGCCATTGTAAAAATCAGCACGAATACGGCTACCCCCAGCGCTATTGCAAATTCAGCGAATTTCATGAAAATCCTCCGGCCCGGTGTTCCGTCTGAATGCGGAAGCCGCTTTCAAGCCTTGGCCAATGGTGCTTTATTCCGGCTTTGTGGTCCATATCCAATCGATGGGACATTCCGGCCGGGTTGGTGCAAGATACGGATATGACGATTCGCGTACTTGATCCGACGAGCGAGATTCGCGCTGCCGATAAACGGCCGGCGCCGCGGCCTGCCGCCCTGGCGGGCGCGACTGTCGGTTTCATCTCCAATGGCAAGGAGGGCACGGTCGGCTTCTTCTCCCATCTCGACCGGCTCCTGCGGGAGCGCTTCGACGTAGCGGAAGTCGTGCATCGCACCAAGGCAAACTACAGCGCGCCGGCGGAGCAGGACATCGTGGACGAGGCGCGAAACTGGAATCTCGCCATAACCGGTCTCGGCGACTGAGGCAGTTGTTCGTCGTGCAGTCTGCATGACGCGGTCAGCGCCGAATTGGCGCAAACCCCGGCGGTCGCGGTGATGACGACGCGATTC
>JANQSV010000205.1 GCA_028279115.1 Pseudomonadales bacterium | reverse complement strand
CGCGGCAAGCATAGACTCTGGAAATCGAGGGCTCCAAATCAACCCGGGCACACCTTAAATCAGCCCTCGGACTGTCCTGTGAATCAGGACCACCTCAGTATTTTCCCGGTCGAATACAAAAGGGGGCGACCCAAAGCGCACCGCGCCGATGAAGTGCAATTGTGTGCGCAAGCCATGTGCCTGGAGGAAATGCTGGGGGTTTCAATTCCGGAAGGTGCCTTGTTTTATGGAAAGAATCGCCGCCGAAAGAAGGTCTCGTTCGATGCCGACCTGCGCGAATTGACAAGAAAAACTGGACACGAACTACGGCAAATGCTCCTTGAGCGCATTACGCCGCTACCCGAGTATGCAGCCAGAAAATGCAACGCTTGCTCTCTCGAAGACATCTGTCAGCCGCGCCACCCCCTTCGTGGTGGCGCGATTGAAGTCCTGGTTTCCGCTGCTATAGAAGACTGACTCGGTCTGATGCGCCAACACTTGAATACGCTCTACGTAACCAGTGAAGGTTCCTGGCTGCGCAAGGATGGAGAAAACGTCGTGGTCAAGGTGGAAGGGTCGGAACGCGGAAGAGTTCCCGTCCATTTGCTCGGCGGAATTGTCTGTTTCGGGTCCATTGGAGTTACACCGGCGTTGATGGGCCACTGTGCCGAACATGGGGTCTGCATTTCATTACTGGGGCGCAATGGCCAGTTTCTTGCTCGCGTGGAGGGTCCAGTTTCGGGCAATGTGCTTCTAAGGCGTAGACAATATCGGTTGGCGGATGACGCGAAATCCACTGCTTCGATAGTCGGAAATATAGTGACGGGCAAGCTGCTGAATCAGCGAACCGTAATTCGCAGGGCATTGCGCGACCATGGCGAGAAAATGTCCGGCGAGTCTCGAAAGGGATTGCGTGACAGCGAACGTCGCTTGACCAATGCAGCTCGTCGAAGCCGCAAGCAATCATTGACGGACAAGTTGCGGGGAATCGAAGGAGAAGCAGCGCAGGCCTATTACCGGGTATTTCCTGATCTCGTGCGAAACGAAGATCCGGCATTTGAGTATAAGGGGCGTACACGCCGACCTCCGCTGGATCCGATAAACGCCCTTTTGTCATTTCTTTACACCCTGCTGGTTCACGATTGCAGATCCGCCCTGGAATCTGTCGGCCTCGATCCTGCGGTTGGATTCTTGCACCGCGACCGACCCGGGAGGCCGAGTCTGGCGCTCGATCTCATGGAAGAACTACGTCCCATGTTTGCTGACCGCCTGGCCTTGTCTCTGATAAACAGGCGGCAACTTTCCGCGAAAGACTTCAAAACTTCCATCAGTGGCGCGGTAACGATGCGAGACGAAGCGAGAAAACAAATTTTGGTTGCTTATCAGGAACGCAAGAATGACGAGATTACCCACCCCTTTCTCAAGGAAACTACTACGGTAGGATTAATTCCCCACATCCAGGCCAAGTTGATGGTCCAATATCTTAGACAGTATCTTGATGGATATCCTCCGTTTCTCTGGAAGTAGAAAAATTCATGTTGATGCTCATTACATATGACGTATCCACCGAAACAACCGCCGGCCGAAGGAGACTGCGACGCGTATCGCGTCTTTGCCGGGACTACGGGCAGCGAGTACAGTATTCGGTCTTCGAATGCCAGGTCGATCCGGCTCAGTGGGCGGTATTTCGCGCGCGTCTAGTCGAAGAACTAGATGAAGAAACGGATAGCCTTCGATTCTATCGGCTTGGCTCAAACTGGCGAGGAAGAATCGAGCATGTTGGCGCAAAGCCAGCCTATGATCCCGAAGGCTCGATGGTCTTTTGAGCCTGCGCGAACCAAAAGCTGTCGTTGGATTCTTGGTAGGTTCGCAAATTTTTTAACTGATTGAAAATACACAGCGTTTTACATTCTGTAACGAAGAGTTCGACACGTTGACAGTGCCCATAACTTTGGTTCGCGCAAACCGCAAAGTTTCCCTCTTCCATTCAATGCGTTAACTTTGGGCAGTCGCCCCTTCGCGGGGGCGTGGATTGAAACGGCATTTTCTCCGGCAGCGCGGTCAGCGCCGCGCAGGTCGCCCCTTCGCGGGGGCGTGGATTGAAACACGCAAATGCGTGTCGAGGTCATGAGATAGTTCGCGACCCCGGGAACTGTCGAGTTCCTGGATTGCACTTTTTCACCGATTTGAGTGGCGTTTTTCATCCGAAAATCCGCCACGCAGGGGCAGCGCAAGAAAGATTTTGAAGAACGCTATCAAGAAAGGGGCATACTTTCAATGATTTCAGGGGCAGAATTTTGATAATTCTATAGGCATATATTCAAAGACCTAAACGACCACGACAAGTTGCGGTTTGCTTGGTTTTTTCATTATGTTGGCATACAACAACTCCCTGAATAACATAGGGTTACAAGGCTGGATCGGGAGCGAGGCAGTTTATGCGTAAATATCACCCCTTCCTGGTGACCTTGCATTGGCTCATGGTGCTGATGATTCCCCTGTCGCTTACGGCGGGCGGGATCATTCTCGCCAATTTACCGAACGACAATCCGGCCAAGGTAACCTTTCTCGGCGGCCACATGGGTTTCGGCCTGACCATCGGCGCCGTGCTGATCATTCGGCTGATCACTCGCATTCGCAGCACCCATCCGGCGCGCGCGACAACCGGCAACGAATTCCTCGACCGGATCTCGCTCTGGACGCATTGGGGCTTTTACGTGCTGATCGCAGGCATGGTGCTCACCGGTCTGGCGACGGCGCTCAGCGCCGGCTTGCTGCCGATCGTCTTCGGCGGTTCGGGCGATCCATTGCCCGCCACGTTCGACGGCCTGCCGCAACTCTTCCTCCACGGCTTCCGCGCGGTGCTGCTGATTGCGCTGATCGTATTGCACATCCTGGCGGCGCTATATCACCAGTTCATATTGAAGGATGGACTGATGGGGCGCATGTGGTACGGCAAGAGAGACTGAACCGGGGTTCAGTCGGGAGGCCGCTTTCAATACTCCACCGGCACCGCGTCGAGGCTGCGCCAGAGGTACCAGGAAGCGACCGAACGCCATGGCCGCCAGGGCTCGGCGATCGCTATCATCTCTCCGGCGCTTGGGCGAACGCCCCCGTTGAAGTGATTGCCGATCGCTTTCTGGATGCCGATATCGTCGACCGGCAGAACGTCGGGCCGCAACAGGTGGAAAATCAGGAACATCTCCGCGGTCCAGCGTCCGATGCCCTTGACCTGGACGAGGCGCTCGATCACGGCCTCGTCGTCCATTTCGCTCCATTTTTCCTGTTGCAGCGAGCCGTCGATGAAATGCTCGGACAGGCTCAGCAGGTAACGCGCTTTCTGCCGTGACAGCCCGCATCCGCGCAAGCTCTCCTCGTTCTCGCCCGCGACGGCGCCGGGCGTGATCTCCCCCATGTGGCCGATCATCTTCTGCCACACCGACTCGGCCGCCTTCACCGAAATCTGCTGACCCACGATCGAACGCGACAGTGAAAAGAACGGGTCGTGGCGCGGCCGCAACATCGAATCGCCGGCAAGCTCGATGACCCTGCCGAGTTTCGCGTCCGCGTCCGCAAGCGCTTGCCGGGCCTCTTCCCAATACGGCGCGGGATAGCCGTTCCCGCCTCCCATGATTCTGGACAATTCGGATTTCCTCCTGAAGTTTTCTGCCGTCCGCTTGCGGACCGTCAGCGATGCACGCCGCAACTTGCCTGACGCTCGTTCGAGAATAACGGCACCGCATCGGTGTTGGCCGCCAGCAATTCGGCATGGTCGAAGGGATAGTCCGAGTAATCGGCGCAAACGAAATATTCTCCGATGCGGTTGGCGCATTGGGCGGGCAATTGGCCTGCTTCGAACGACGGCGCATAACCGGTAAGCAGCGCCCCGTCGACGAAGCCCGCGGCGACGTCCGAGGTTTGCGTCGCGATCAGGTCGTCATAGGGATTCGCGCTCCGCTTGCGATAGACGATCAGGTCCGCCGCGTACCCCGGCGCCAGGCGGCCGGTTACGTCTTCCAGTCCCATGGCATAGGCGGCTTCCACCGTTGCCATGCGCCAATAGTCGACCCCCGCCAATTGATCGCCCCAGGCGTCGTTGTCGATGCGGTCGCCGCAACGAAACTCTTCGAGCATGTTGTATGAACCCGAGTAGGACCAGTCGGTGCCGATGGCGATGCGCACTCCGGACCTGAGCGCCCGCGGTATGTCCACCGTGGTGTTGTACAGCGCCACGTTCGAGCTCGGAGACCAGACGAGCGCGACATCGAGGGCGCCCAGCCGTTCGATGTCGCTCGCTTGCAGACCCACGCCATGAACGACCGAATACCGCCTGCCGGGATTGGCTTCGACGTAGTCGAGGTAGAACTGTCCTTCGAGCGCCGCGGTGCAGTTGATTCCTTCGGCGACGTGGGGAAGGAAGGGCATATCCGAAGGCGCATCGGTCAGGAATTGCGGTTCGACAGGCGCCGGCCCGCCGAACGGACACGAGTATTCCTCGAACGTCGCCGTCGCGTTCGGGAAGGGGAAAATCTGCGTATCGGCTCGATATTCGTTTTCCGGTTCGTCCAGGAAATAGGCGTTCTTCAACAATCCCGCCACGGCATCGCCGCCGGCCAGGGTAGTCGTGCCTCCGAACAGATGCCGCAATTCGATCCAGAACCTTCCCGCTTCGTCATCCCGCCTGCCCCATTCGATGACATAGTGACCCGGGCCGGCTCGGCCCTGCCATTGTTCGCGATGGGCGTAAACCGGCTCCAGCCGGGGGTCGGGAAATCCGCCGCTGGCCGCGAGATGCTCGTGGGCATTGACGAAACCGGGCGAGACATACCAGTCCGCGCAATCGATCACCGTGGCTCCGTCCGCGTCCAAGTCGACTTCGTCCGCGCCGCCCAAATTGGCAATGACCCCGTTCTCAATGCGAATGGCGTCCGCCTCCGCCGTCTCGGCGCCTAGCACCAACTGGCCGATGACGATCGTTTGCCCGGAATCGCCCGGCGATATCCGGCACGGCCGCGGCTGTCCGACAGCGGCTGCGGAAGCTTCGAGCGAACTCTCTGACATCTGCGCCGCCCCGCAACCTGCAAGCGCAATGGCCGCAGCAATCAAAATTGAGCGCAAAAGGCCATAAGTGTGAATCTGTCCCATAGCTCAACTACCCTTTCGATAGAGCCGGTCTCCTTTGCCGTTGGAGGCTTATAGCCTATTTCAGCTTACGTGCCAAACGTGCCCAGGTGAAGGTGCGCACCTTGGCGATCGCAGGTTGCTACCTGCATCGCTCGCACAGTCCAGCTCGAATTGTGAAATCAACACAAGGGAGTTATTATGTACATTCAACTGTACATGAGAGACGAACAATGGCTGAGTCATACTCCATAGCGGACGCGCGCCGAAACTTGCCGATGCTGATCCGCGAGGCGGAGGCGGGGAAGGCGCTGAAGCTGACACGCCGCGGACATGACGTAGCTGTAATCATCGGCTGCGACCTGTTCGAACGGTTGCAGGCGGGGCGGATCAGCTTCAAGAAAGCGTTTGAGAAATTCAGACAGGACGTCGACCCGGCCGCATTTGATTTCGACCCGGATGAACTGTTTGCGGATGTCAGGGACAAATCGTCTGGACGCGACGTACAACTATGAAGTATTTGCTTGATACCAACGTAATCTCGGAACCCCTTCGCTCGACTCCGAATCCGGGAATTGTGGAACAATTGAAAGCCTGCGAAGGCGAGACGGCCATCCCGGCGCCGGTGTGGCACGAACTTCGATTCGGGTGCTCCCGATTACCTCACTCCAAGCGCCGGGAGGCGATCGAACGCTATCTTGAGCAGGTGGTTCTACCCACAATTCCCGTGCTGGAATACGACCGTGAAGCTGCGGACTGGCATGGCTCGGAAAGAGCCCGGCTCGCGGCCCGGGGATTGCCGCCGCCTTACGTCGATGGTCAGATCGCGGCTATCGCATATGTGAGAAATCTCGTTCTGATTACTTTCAATCGCAAGGATTTCGAGGGATTTCAGGGTATCCGGATCGAAGATTGGGCGGCAATCCGCTAGCCGCTCCGGCTGCGGGCAATACGATAAACGACCCGCTGCAACAATCCCACCCGCAGCCGCAGCAGCGAACACAGTTGCAGGCCCCGGCGGCGGGAGCCGCTGAGGTCGTCGCGAAACTGGCGCAGGAACGCGCTGGCCTGATGGCCGACTTCGAGGAGGTGCGGATTGGCGGCGCCGGCGATCAGGCGGCTCCAGTGCGACCAGCGCGTAAGTCTGGCCGTAGTATGCTGTCGGGCGCCGATAGTGTTGGCGTCGTGCTGGCGATAGCGGATCGTGGGTTCTTCCATATAGGCGACCCTGCCGAATGCGCTCGCGGTCAGGGCGAGCCACCAGTCGTGCATGATGGCCTCGTTCGATATCGGCAACGCCCGGCGCGCGAGCGATTCGTTGATGAGGACCGTGCAGCCGGTGACGAGATTGCTGATCGCGATTTCAATGAATCCGTTGCGCGCTAGGTCAAGCCCCTGGTATCGGGCGAAAGAAGGCGCAATGTGGCGGTTTTCGTAGGAAACGACTTCCAGGTCGCTATGCACGAGCACGGGAAGCGAGGTGTCGCCCGCTTCGGTCTCGCCCATCAGGTTCATCTGGCGCTCGATCTTGTCATCGAGCCAGATGTCGTCCTGGTCGCAGAACATCAGGTAGGCCGATCCCAGTCCGAGTTCCGCCGAACGGTCGAGCGCCGTTTGCATCAGCAGGGCGAAACTCGCGCAGGCCCCCAGATTGACCTGCGAATTCGGCAGCAAGTGAAAGCGGTTCGGGTGGCGGTCGGCATACTCTTCGAGCAGGCGCCGGCTGCCGTCGCTCGAGCCGTCGTCGCGCGCCACGACGATGAAATCCTGCCGGGTCTGGCGCAACAGGGAATCGAGTTGCTCGGCGAGAAAGCGTTCGCCGTTGTAAGTCGAAAGCAGTACGACCAGCGAGGAATCCATGGACTATTGCAACTGCCGGTAGTCGCGGATGCCGGCGCTGATGTGCTTCCAGTATTCCGCCCGTTGCGGGGAACTGATCAGCAGCCAGGCCGCTTTCAGGGTGAAGCGGACGATGTCGCGGACTTTCCAGCCGATGGGCGAATAACGCCGGGTGTACAGATGAATGCGGTTGCGGCTGGAATAGTAGGTCCTTGAAGGCTTGTGCTGGGCCATGATTCCGGCGCGCACGAGAGGATTGAGACTGCGTTCGCCGATCAGGTGATAGAGGATCGCGTTGTTGGTGCCGACGAGGTCAAAACCCATCGAACGGGCGCGGAAACACCATTCGAGATCCACGTTGTCGATGAAATAGTCCTCGCGCATGAGACCGATTGACGGCAAGTGCTTCGCGATCAGCATGGTGCCCGAAGTGATCAGGAAATCGGCGACGAAATGGGATTCGCTGCGCGCAAAGTGTCGGTTGGTGCGGAACCAGAGCCGATTGAACAATTTGAACGGCGTCTGCCGGCTCGTCTGGGGATTGATGATGCGCGGGCCCATGGCGGCGATGCCCTTTCTGCTGTGATCGCGCACGTCCCGATAGGCGGCGACCATGCGTTCCACATAGGACTCGCACAGGCTGCTGTCCTGGTCGAACAGGAAGATGTAGTCGTAGTCGTGCTGCGTCGCACGGGCGATGCCGATATTCAGCGCCCGGGCAAGGCCTTCGTTTTGCTCGCGCTTGATGATGCCGAGGCAGTTGTCGTAAACCGTGATCGACTCCTCGAGCCGCCCGATGGAGGGCGAACCGTTATCGACCACGAGGAAATTCGACTCCCGGTTCAATTGCCCAAGCATCGTCAGCAGCGGCGTAATGTCCGGATGATAAGTGACGACAATGGCGCAGGAATCGGTTTTGCCGGCGGGGGACATGGCGTTCAGGTCCTCGCGGCTTGCGGAGTGTCGGCCGAAATATCGATCTTCTTGCGCGCCGGCCAGGCGAGCGCCATGAAATAGAGAATCGAGCAGATGCCGATGCTCAGACCGGCCACCACCCCCGCATCGAGAATGCCGCGCCAGGGCTGGGGCAACTGCCGCGCGATCGCGATGAAGCAGACGATCATTACCGTAAGCCCGATGGTGACCAGCTTGCGCCTGGGCGTGGCATGCACGAACCCCATGCAGAACAGCGGCGCGAGCAGTACGAAACCGGGTGTCGTATTGCGGCCGAGATATTGCGCCCGCACAACGACCCGCGGCGCGAACCCGAGATGAAATCCCTTGTAGCCTTCGGCATACGACATGTAGACCACGCTAAAGATCAGCGCCGCCCAATGCAACAGGTTCAGCCGCAAATCCGCAAGCTCGAAAGCCAGGGGCGCCAGCCGGTAAATCGCAAACGCCAGCAAGGCCAGCACTCCGCCCAGACCCCAGGCCAGTCCAAGATATTTCAAACTATCACCACGCTGCAAGGGAAGCTCTGATCAAGTCGGAGCTTCCCTGCGGCACATGGATGTGCCGCCGAATTCCCCCGAATTCCATCATCCCGCCCAGGCCCCAGGCTAGTCCAAGAATTTTCAAACTATCGCTCCGCAGAAAATGTCGCGCATTATAACGGCGTTCAGGCTCCGCTATGAATAAGTCACATACGGTCGAATTCGCTCGATCCATTGGCCCTCGTCGGTTTTGGCGAGATTGTCGAGGTCGCCGGCATCGGACGACGGGTCGTCCACCCACTCGCGCAGCGCCGAGCCACCATTGATCACATCGATGGGGAGCTTGCCTGTTTCATATTCGTACGGGAAATCGCGCCAGATCCGGTATTCCGGATACAGCCGGCGAATGGCCTTGAAAGCGAGCGCGACAAGCCGCCAGGGTTTGAAGGCGGAGTGATCGTAATCCCTGCCGTCGGGATGGATCTGAATGCCGTGGCACAATGCGCCGGCATGCTTGTGGAAGGTCGGTTCGAACCAGCATTCGCGCAACCGGCACCCTTCCAGCCATGCCGGAGCCAGCTCATGCATCGTTTTCAGAATCGAACGGGCATCGATGTCGGGAGCCCCGAAAAGTTCCAGCGGACGCGTGGTGCCCCGACCTTCCGACAACGTGGAGCCTTCGATCATGACTGTGCCCGCAAAGGCGCGCGCCATCGGCAGCGTCGGCGCGTTGGGGCTCGGATTGACCCAGGATCGCTCCGTAACCGGCCAGCCGAAGCCCGGCGCTTGCGCCGGTCTCCAGGCTTCCATCTCGATAACGCGATAATCGACATCCAGCCCGTAATGGTCGACGAACCATCGCCCCATCTCACCCAGCGTCAGGCCATGCCGCATGGGCATCGGGCCGGCGCCGACGAAACTCTCCCATCCCGGACGCAACAACAGTCCCTCGGCGGGGCGGCCCGCCGGATTCGGGCGATCGAGCACCCAGACGGATTTTCCGTGCTCAGCCGCCGCTTCAAGGACGTACAGAAGCGTCGTGGAGAAGGTATAGATCCGGCAGCCGAGGTCCTGAAGATCGAACAGCACGACATCGAAGCTGTCCATCATCTCGCTGGTCGGACGACGAACGTCCCCATACAGGCTGAAGACCGGGATGCCGTGGACAGGATCGGTAAAATTCTGTGACTCGATCATGTTGTCCTGCTTGTCGCCCCGCAGGCCATGTTGCGGTCCGAATGCGGACGCGATCTGAACGTCGCCGCATGCCGCCAGCGCGTCCAGTGAATGGGTCAGATCGCCGGTAACCGACGCGGGATGCGCCACCAGCGCGACTCGCCTTCCGCGCAGCGGTTCGCGCAATTCCCTTGCCGCCAGCAGTCGGTCAATTCCGAATTTCAATGTGGTTTCCTATTTTTGGCGCCTTGCCCGATTCCGGTAGAATACGGGCCACATCGTTTGCCCGGTATCGCCGTCCCGGGATTCGGGAGCTATTTTCTTGAGTACAAGAGTCTGAAGCAAGACATGCCTACGGAAAACGCGAGCGAGCGATTCGCGGATATCGATCGTTGGCCCACCCAAAGCGCCGTCGACGCCATGTTCGAAGCTCAATTGTCGGCGATCTCGGCGATCGGCCCCGAACTGGCAACGATAGCGCAGGCGGCGGAAGCGGCGTCCAGGCGCTTGATGGAAGGAGGGCGCTTGATTTACGCCGGCGCGGGGACGTCGGGAAGAATCGCCGTTCAGGACGGCGCCGAACTCGGGCCGACATTCGGATGGCCGGCTGAGCGGGTTGCGTACGCCCTGGCCGGCGGCAACAGGGCACTGGTCTCGAGCGTCGAACTTGCCGAAGACGATGCCGACGCGGCGGTGCGCGACCTCAATGAAATTTCGATCACGAAAAGCGATGTTGTCGTCGGCGTAGCCGCGAGCGGGCGCACCCCCTATACCGTCAGCGCGATTGAAGCGGCGAACGCCGCCGGAGCTTTGACCATCGGAATTTCGAACAACCGGCCGTCTCCGCTGCTGGAGAAAGCTCTAATCGGCATTTGCGCCGAAACGGGAAGTGAAGTAATCGCCGGCTCGACGCGCATGAAGGCCGGCACCGCCCAAAAGGCCATCTTGAACCTGTTCTCGACCGCGACGATGATACGTTGCGGGCGCGTTTATCGGGGTCTGATGGTCGACATGGCGATATCCAACCGGAAATTGCGCAGCCGGGCGGTGGCGATGATCGAGCGACTTGCCGGCGTCGACAAGGCAGTCGCGGAATCGTCGCTCGATGCCGCCGAAGGCAACATCAAGATCGGCGTTCTTTGCGCGATGGGCGTTGATGTCGGTGAGGCCGAACGGTTGCTCACCCGGCACAAGGGAATACTTCGCGATGCGGTTTGCGAATTGAACGAGACTCATGATCACCCGGACAAAGATGTTTCAGGAAGCCGGTGAGGTTTCCGAAAACAGCAGGCGGCAACAACTGCGCAATGCCGCGCTGGTCAGACAAATCGCCGGAAAACTGCAAGGGAATGCCCCAAAGTTCATCGTGACCTGCGCCCGGGGCAGTTCGGACCATGTGGCGACCTATGCGAAGTATCTGTTCGAAACCCGGATAGGCCTTGCCGTTTGTTCTTTCGCGCCTTCCGTCGCATCGCTGTACGCGGTGAAAACCGATATGCGCGACGCGGTCTTCTTTGCGATCTCCCAATCCGGCAGAAGCCCGGACCTGTTGAGCGCGACGCAGGCCGCCAAATTGGGGGGCGCCTACATCGTCGCGACCGTAAACGATGAGAACAGTCCGCTTGCCGGCATGGCGGACGATGTGCTGCCGATCGGGGCGGGGCCGGAACGCAGTGTCGCCGCCACCAAGTCCTGCATCGGAGCGATGTCGGCGCTCTATCATTTGTGTGCGGAATGGCGGGGCGAAAACGAAATGCGGGATGCTCTCGCAAGGCTTCCGGAAACGCTCGCGGAAGCATGGTCGATCGATTGGCCGCAGGCGCTCGCGCCAATGCGCGGCGCCCGTCAGGCATTGGTCCTGAGCAGGGGCTTCGGTCTTGCCGCCGCGGAGGAAGCGGCTCTGAAACTGAAAGAGACGTGCATGATCCATGCGGAAGGAATCAGCGCCGCCGAAGTTCGCCACGGTCCCATGACGATTGTCGATGAAGGCTTTCCGGTGATCGCCATCGCGACCTTTGACGCTTCCCAGGAAAGCATAGACAGCATTTCCCGGGATTTTCTCGGTTGCGGCGCCTCCGTGCTGGTCGCAGGTGAACCTGTGGAGGGAGCATTGTGCTTGCCGACGCCGCGCGCACCCGACTCGGACTTGCAGCCGCTGGTGTTCCTGCAAGCGTTTTACAAGTTCGCCAATGTGTTGTCGATTGAACGCGGTCTCGATCCGGATCACCCCAGAAACCTCAGCAAGGTAACGAAAACGGTTTAGCAGGAGCGAGCGATGCAATTCGCCAACGGACGTATCGTAACGCCGGACGGGATACTCGACCGCGGCTCTGTCGAGGTATGCGATGGCGTTATCGCAAGCGTAAGTCATTCGATTTCTTCAGATGATTCGAAAGGCGACTTCATCGACCTCGAAAACGATTTCCTGTTGCCGGGATTCGTGGATGTACAAGTCAACGGGGGCGGTGGCTTGCTCTTCAATGACGATCCGGGCGCGGAGACCGCGGTCGGGATTGCAAACGCGCACCGCGCCTTCGGTACGACAAGCCTGTTGCCCACCTTGATCAGCGACGACCTCGACAAGGTGGAACAGGCTGTAAGAGCCATCGACGAGGCGGTCGGGAGAAACATGCCCGGCATCGCAGGCATTCATATAGAAGGCCCCTTTTTGAATGTTGAAAAAAAAGGTATTCACGATGAGCGCAAGTTGCGGAAACTGTCGAACGAAGCAATTGGAATCCTGACATCGGCCAGACACGCCCAAGTGGTTGTTACGCTGGCGCCGGAGTGCGTCCAGCCGGAGCAGATAACGCGTCTTGCGGAAAGCGGCGTCAAGGTCTGCGTCGGCCACACGAACGCGACCTTCGACGAAACCCGCGGCGCGCTTGCGGCCGGCGTTTCCGGATTCACCCATCTTTTCAACGCCATGACCGCAATGCACTCCCGCGGTCCCGGCGTCATTCCGGCGGCCCTGGAATCCAGCGCATTTTGCGGTGTCATCGTCGATGGCAAACACGTACATCCGGCAATGCTGCGATTGGCGCTACGGGCAAAATCGGATCGAAGACTGATGCTTGTCACCGACGCCATGCCCGTCGTCGGTACGGATATGGATCATTTTCACCTCAACGGTCGCCGCATCGGGATCAGGGATGGCGCGTGCCGTTCCGAAGACGGAACGCTCGCCGGTTCCGCGCTGTCCATGATCGAGGCCGTGAAGAATGCAATGGCGATGCTCGATCTGGGCATCGAAGAGGCATCCGGAATGGCAAGCCGTACGCCTTCTTCGTTTCTTGGCGTTGAAGACCGCATCGGATCCATCACACCAGGTCGGCGGGCAGATCTTGTTCGTGTCTCGCCGACGTTTGATATTCGCCAGGTCTGGATCGGTGGCGTGGAATACCAGGCTTGAGATCAGGAATCGGGAGGAAGACTCGAGCGGGCCAATATCAGCGCTCCGTCCAGCGAGTCGCCTTTGGCTTTGGTCAGTCTTGCGGTAGTGCTTTCACGAAGCCAGGGTTGCAACCGCCGTGACAATCCGCCGACCAAAGCGCATCTGGGAGCGCCCTTTTCGAAAATCGTCTCGATGAAACGCTCAACATGCCTGACGGCGTCTTCCACGATCGAGCGTGCAATCTCGTCGTTCTTTTCGGCGTAGTCCAGGATCATGGGAGCGAAAGCGGCGTAGTCCCTTGGGGTCGCCTCGTCCATCCATTTGATGGCAAGACCAGTATCGTGATCGAACTTCGCCGTCACCGCGGCGCTCAAAGGAGTGGGCTTCGTGCGACCATCGAGCGCCCGCAAGGCGTGGCGCATCGCGCTCAATCCGAGAGCCGCACCGCTGCCTTCGTCGGAAATCGGAAATCCGTAACCTCCGATCGTAGTGCTGACATTGCCGATCTTTATATATGCGATGCTGCCGGTGCCCAGAACCAGGGTAGCCCCGTCTTCGCCGAGGTGGGCGCCGAGATTCGCGATTGCGGCATCCGATTCGAGATGAACGGACCTGAAAGGAAAATCGAGTTCGGAAACAGCTCGCAGTATTCCCGGGCGCGAGACGCCCGCGATGCCCATCCCGGCTTGCACTGACGGCAAATCGCTTTCATTTAGTTCTGCGGCGGCAATCACTTCTTGCGTAACCGACATCAGGACGGCCTGGAGTTTCTCGAGACCGATGCTGGTATTTGCCGGACCGGCTTTCGCCTCGCCGATGATCGCTCCCTCGACGTCGGTCAGCCGCGCCCTGGAGTGGCTGCCGCCGGCGTCAATGCCGAGAAAATATCGCACGGATCAGCTCAACCTCGTTCTTCGCGCCGGTCCGCTCGACCCGGCCATGCACACAATTATGGAAACGCCAACGCCGATCAGCAACTGCCACGGAAAGGATAATGACTTCATGTAAATCGGCAATCCCAGTGAATCGACAATGTAGCTTTGCTGGACCAGAATCGTCACGAAACCTGCGATTAGCGCCGCGACTACCGAAACCGACGACCCCCGGTCGGTGAATACCGCGGTGAAGAATACGCCAATGAGTCCGGCATAGGCGAACGACATGACCGCGAGGGCAAACTCGAGCAAGGCCATCTCGGTGTAGCGCTGCCAGTAAAAACACAGGACTGCCATCGCCGAGAGGAGAACGGCGAACAGAAGCATACCCAAGCGGCCGGCCAATACATAATGTTCGGGTCTCCTGCTTGCGGCCGCCTCTTTCCAGGGGTGATAAAAATCGCTGATCAAAACCGATGACATGGCGCTCAAGCCGGAATTCATCGTTGAAATGGCGGCGGCTACGATGCCGGCGGCAGCCAGTCCGCGCACGCCGTCCGGCATTTCGGACAATATGTAAGACATGAAAACGGTGATACTTTCTCCGTTGAACTCCGGCATCAGTTCGCCGCCGCCTGTCGAAGCCATCAGATCGGGGCGCTCATAGAGCAGATACAAAAGCTGGCCGATCGTCACGAAAACAAGGACGATCGGAATCGCCACCAGGGAAGAGGCGATCATCGCGCGTCCGCCCGCCCTGGCGTCGCGGCAGGTCAGCAGCCGCTGGGTGGTATCCTGATCGAGCCCGAAATTGCCCAGATTGAGCAGGAAAACGCCGGTCAGAATCGCCCAGACCGTGAAAGGCCTTGAAAAATCCGTCGAGAAATCGAACAGGACAAGTTTGTTCACTCCTTCAGGCGTTTCACGCAGGGCCGAGATCATTTCAGCCGGCGTCAGCGACAACTGCGACCAGAGGCTGAACAAGGCGATCAGCGCAGCGCCGAAGTAAACGATGAACTGTCCCAGATCGCTCCAGATGACGGAGCGAATGCCTCCCATCAGGGCTATGCCCAGGGAACAAACCGCGATCGCGAGAATCGCCAGCATGACGCTTTGCGGTTCGATGTCGAAGAACAGCATCATCGCCACCGCGGTCGCCGCGATATAAACGCGCGCGCCGCTTGCAAACACCCGGCCGACGAGATACATCGCACCGGTCGCCCTTTTCGCTCCTTCGCCGTAGCGGATCGCGAGCAGTTCGTAAACCGTCGTCACTTTCAGTTCGTAGAATCGAGTCAGCAGATATCGCGTCGCGACCAAAGCCGCCAGGACGGCGCCGGCCGAAGAAGCGAGATAGGTGTAATCGCCGCGGAAGCCGTAATCGGGTCCGCCGAGAAAGGTCGCCGCCGACTGGTTGGTCGCGATGACCGAGAACATGACCACCCAGGCGGACATCTGATTTCCGCCGAGGAAGTACTCCCGCATCGACCTGGTCGGCCTGCGGGAAAGCGCCACCCCGCCGCCGGCCACCGCCGCTACATAGAGAGCGATAATCGACCAGTCGACCAGGGTCAGCGGTGTGGACATGTTTCGCAACATACCATCAACCCCGATTCGATTTCATGGCACAATGCCGCCCAAACCCGAACCGCAGCAACGCGCATGACAGTCAAACTCGGAGTCGTGATGGACCCCATCGAGTCCATCGCCGTAAAAAAGGACACCACCCTGGCCATGCTCCTCGCAGCCGAGGCCCGCGGCTGGAGCATCCAGTACATGCTCCAGCCCGATCTCTATCTCGGCCACAGTGGCTGCCGGGCCCGGGTCAGGGAACTGGCCGTGCGCGACGATCCCGACGACTGGTTCAGCCTCGGCGAGGCGAACGACATCGCCCTGCGCGAACTCGATGTAATCCTCATGCGCAAGGACCCGCCCTTCGACATGGACTACATCAACTCGACCTATCTGCTCGAACACGCCCAGGCCGACGGCGTGCTCGTCGTCAATGAAGCCCGCAGCCTGCGCGACTACAACGAAAAGATGTCCGCCACCCTGTTTCCGCAATGCTGCGCGCCATTCCTCGTTTCCGCGAACGAGGCGTTGCTGCGGGCGTTTCACGAAGAACATCGGGACGTGGTCTACAAACCCCTCGACGGCATGGGCGGGGCCAATGTGTTCCGCGCGCGGTCCGACGATCCCAATGTCTCGGTGATCATCGAATCCCTGACCGGCAACGGCCGGCGCCAGATCATGGCGCAACGATTCATTCCCGAGATCTCCGCCGGCGACAAGCGCATCCTGCTGATCGACGGCAAACCCGTCCCCCATTCCCTCGCGCGCATCCCGGCGGCGGGCGAAACGCGCGGCAACCTGGCTGCCGGCGGCACCGGCGTGTGCCTCGAATTGAGCGAGCGCGACCGGTGGATCTGCGACCAGACCGGCCCCGTTCTCGCCGAACAGGGACTGCTGTTCGCGGGCCTCGACGTCATAGGCGACTACCTCACCGAGATCAATGTCACCAGTCCCACCTGCATGCGCGAGATCCAGTACGCCACCGGCCTGGATATTGCCGGCGACCTGATGGACTGTATACTGGACAAACTCGAACAGGCCGGATGAGCGCCGGGGCGAAAGCGTGGAGCGTTCCGACAAGGTAAGCCAGGGAGACCGATTCGTTTTCACGGTCTTTTTGTCGATCTGCGCCCACGCCCTGGTAATTCTCGGCATCGGCTTTTCCCTGGCCGCCGAAAGCCGGTTTGAGGCGCCTCTCGATATCACCATCGCAACCTATCGCAGCGAGGAGCCGCCGCGGGAAGCGGATTTCCGCGCCCAGGAAAATCAGACCGGCAGCGGCACGCTCGATGTGGCGGCTGCGCCGGCGACCTTGTTCGAGGCCGACTTCCACGACGAGACCATCGAGGAAGTCCTGCCGCTGCCGCAGATTCCCGACAGCGGCGAAGAAAACGCGGTGGCGGAAGTCGTTGCCGCCGATGGCGATCTCGCCAATGCCGATCT
>JANQSV010000198.1 GCA_028279115.1 Pseudomonadales bacterium | reverse complement strand
ACATGCATACCGGGCAGATCGCGACATTGGAAGAAGTCATGCGGCATTACAACGAAGCGCCGACAGCCATGCTGGGCCACAACGAGGCCAAGCCGCTCGGTCTTTCGAACCGGCAAATGCGGCAGCTCGAAGCTTTCCTGCACACCCTTGAAGACGCGCCACTCTAAATTTTCTTATCGTCAACCAAAAAACAGTATTGGATCGATTTTCCGATCTGCGTCAACCTGTCATTGTCGTTAGTTGATCAGCCCATCACAAGAAATCTGAAGGTTGGAAGGACGCTAGCGAAGCAACCTGGCGAAAGAACCAGGCGGACAAACCCTGGGGATCGGGATTTTGCGGGAGTGGATCCTGTTCTCGGGATTCGCTCCCGCGGCTTATCCTACCTGTGCATTTTCTCTGACTGCCTGAAAAATGCGATAATGCCGCCATGGCTTTGGCAGATTCCCGCGAGTCCAATTAATGCCAGTTGCCTTGCGACAGCTACGCTATTTCAAGGCTGTAGTTGAGCACGGTTCGTTCGCGCGCGCGGCAGAGGCTGTTTTCGTCTCCCAGCCGGCGTTTTCCCTGCAAGTGCGCGAACTCGAGACCAATCTGGGATGGCCCTTGTTCGAGCGCGACAGCCATGGCGGAAATCGGCCTGGCGTTCAATTCGAGCAATCCGGGGCGTACGACTTCGCCCTGGAGCGGACCTTCGTCGTGGAAATGAATCACGCGACGTCTTCAAATACCGAGGTGCAGGCGAAGCGCCGCGTCAATTTTTGACATTGTTTTCTGGCGGATCCCGGTCTCCCGCCGCGGACGCCAAGGTCCTCGGCGTCGACCTGCCTCTCATGGAGGCCGACCGCCCGTTCGTCGTGATTCCCGAAAACTGGGACGCGGTGCGCCTGCTCGTTGCCGTATCGGGCCAGTGGCGGCGCAACGTCTGGACGGGCGCCCCGCTAGGGCTCGACTACGCGGCCTGCGAGGCGGCGGCGAGAGGAATGGAAATGGAGTGGCCCGAGAACTTCGAGAGGCTGCGGATCATGGAGGCAGTGATTCTGGCCGAGAGGGCGAAGAAATGATTCAGCGGCAACCGCAAACGATCCGGAGAAACAGGCTGACGAGTCATACCCAGAGCGCGACCGCAACGGCCAGCGTCGCCACGGTCGGGAAAAACCCCGACTTGACCAGCAGCCCCGGCACGGCCACCGCCGCGAGAAGAACGACGAACAACGCATCCGCGCGCCTCACCAGGGGGCGTCGCCGGCAACTCTGTACTTTTCGGCCCAATCCTCAGTCACGCCATCATTTTGCCACGCGGCCCGGAGAATGTCATGCCGCGCGACCTGAGTCCGGCGAAAAAGTGGGCAAAGTGCGGAACTTCGGGCAAGGTTTCGCCATCTTCGAAAGCCTTCGGGAACCACACCTTAAGCGCGCTCGACATGCATTCGGCTTCAATGCGCCAATCGTAGTGAGTGATTCCCCATTGATCCCAATCCGAAAGTCCGGCGACTAATTTGTTTTCCAATGGCCGTCCATGGTGGGAAAAACTCCCTTGAAGCAGCGCTTCCACTCCATCTCCCCACTTTCCCAACGCTTGTACGATTTCAAAGAAAGGATGATCTTCGGTTCCCAAGGCGCATTGGACGAAGGAAACACTTTCCTGTACGTGTCCCCGTTTTGGATGTGGCCAGAGCTGTTCATCCCAACCCTTGGCCTGAAACCCGGGATGTAGCTTGCCGATATCATGCAGGAAGACCAATGCGCCGAGGCGTGCGCTGATTGACGGGGAAAGGGACCGTTGAAATGCGCGTTCGGCGCGGTCACGGAAAACCGATAGCCGCAGGAGACCCTGAAATACTGCGGCAACATCCATGCTGTGGTGCGCGAGGTGATGGTATTGGCAACTTTCCCTGTCGAATTTTCCCCATGCCGGAAGTTTCAAGTGATTCAACTCCCAGATCTGGCATCCGCGTTTTGCATCAGCCGCCACAGGCGTTCGGGGGTGGCGGGCATGTCGACATGATCGGCGCCGAAATCGCGCAAGGCGTCGGCTACTGCGTTCATGATCGCCGGCGGTGCGCCGATGGCGCCGGCCTCTCCCGCGCCCTTGATGCCGAGTGGGTTGGTCTTGCAGGGCGCCAGGCGCAGAGAGAAGTCGATATCGAGGCAGTCGTCCGCCCTGGGCATGGCGTAATCCATGAAACTCGCCGTCAGCAATTGGCCCGATTGCGGATCGTAGTGGCAATCTTCGAGCAATGCCTGGCCGAGGCCCTGGGCGATGCCGCCGTGGACCTGGCCGAGCAGCAGATCGGGATTGATCACCCGGCCGAAATCGTCGACCACGGTATAGCGCACGAGATCGAGTGCGCCGGTGCCGCGGTCGATTTCGACTTCCACGACGTGAACGCCGTTGGGATAAGTCGCCTGCCCGGGCGCGAACTCGCCGCTCTCGTCAAATGCCGGGCCGCCGTCCGGCGGGGCCGCGCGGAATGCGACTTCGGCGAGGCTGAGGCCGCGGTCGGTGCCGACGATATGGTATCGCCCGGCTTCGAAGCGGATGTCCTCTGCCGCCGCTTCGAGGAATTCCGCTGCCTTGCCGGAAACGACCTTGATCAACTTTCTCGCGCAGGCGGCAATCGCGGCCCCGCCCACGGGCGCCGATCTCGATCCCGCCGTGCCGCCGCCCCGGGCGATGATGTCGGTGTCGCCCTGGACGATGGTGATCCGTTCGGGATCGACTTCCAGGTATTCGCAAAGAATCTGCCGAAACGCCGTTTCGTGACCCTGGCCGTTCGACATGGTGCCGATATGCAGGTCTATATGGCCATCGGCTCCGACGATCAGCCGGGCTTGTTCCGGCGCGCCGCCGGAACATCGTTCGATATAACTGGCGAACCCGTAGCCGCGCAGTTTTCCCCGTTGCAGGGCCGCAATCCTTCTTGATTCGAATCCGTCCCGGTCGGAGCGCTCGAGCGCGAGGTCGAGAATCTGCTGAAATTCACCACTGTCGTAGGTTGAACCAAGGACGGTTCTGAACGGCATCTCGGCGGCGCCGATCAGATTGCGGCGGCGGATTTCCGCGGGCGAAACGCCAAGCCGGCGCGCCGCGAAATCCATCAATCGTTCGATGGCGTAGATCGCCTCGGGCCTGCCCGCGCCGCGATAGGCATCGACCGGCGCGGTATTGGTGAACACGCCTTGCACGCGAACATGCGCGACCGGCACCCGGTAGCAGCCGGACAACATGGGAACCCCCGCCGAGGTGGCGACGAAAGGCGCGAACGGGGAAAGGCCGGAGCCCAGGTTGGCGATGGTCGAAACGCGCAGCCCGGTGAAACGGAACTCTTCGTCGAAGCCGGCTTCGAGCCGGGTAACGTGATCGCGGCCGTGACTGTCGCTGAGAAACGACTCGCCGCGTTCGGCCACCCATTTCACCGGCCGGCCGAGCGTCCGCGCCGCATGCAGGGCCGCGACGTATTCCGGGTAGCAGAAGATCTTGGCGCCGAATCCGCCGCCCACGTCCTTGCAGATCACGCGAATATCCTCATCGGCGCAATCGAATATCCCGTTCAGCAAAACCCGCTTGAGGTAATGCACGCCCTGGCAGGAAACGCGCAGGACCAGGCGACCGTCTTCGAACGAAGCGATCGCGCCGCGGGGCTCCATCGAATTCGGCGCCAGCCGGTTGTTGATCAATTCGAATTCGACCCGATGCGCCGCGCCGTCCAGGGCCGCGGCTGTGGCTTCGGCATCGCCGGCATGCCAGTCGAAACAGCGGTTTCCGGGCGCCTCGTCCCACAAATGCGGGGCGTCTCCGTTCATGGCCGCGCCGGTCTCGACGACCGAAGGCAATTCCTCGTAGTCGACGAAAATCGCCTCGGCAGCGTCCAGCGCCTGTCCCCGGGTTTCCGCGACGATCAGGACAACAGGCTCGCCGACATGGCGCACACGGCCGACCGCCAGCGCCGGGCGCGGCGGCTTGTAGCAAGGCGAGCCGTCGGCGTCCGGCGCATCCGCCATGCAAGGCAGCCCGCCGACGCCGGCGGCGCGCAGATCCGCGCCCGTGAACACGCCGATCA
>JANQSV010000193.1 GCA_028279115.1 Pseudomonadales bacterium | reverse complement strand
CGAGCCCGAAGCCTACAGGGGTGAAGGCAAGCGTTTATGAAGCGCAGCTTCATGCGCAGCCGGAACGACGCCAAGCTGTGCTTGGCGGCTGGACCGTATTCACAGCGTCCGCTGAACCCCGCGCCACTCGGCGGCGACGGATAGAGCGCACTCCCCACAAGAACCGCCGCAACGCCATTCGGCTTGTCGAAACCGGACGCTTTCTACGATAATGCCCGCTATGAGCGAAAACGACGACATGAATGAAATTCCGTCCATGGTTCCCGACCGGGACCACATGGATACGCACCTCGGCAATCGCCGCGCGAAAGAGCAGGAAATCGCCCCGCCGGGCTACTATCGCGCGCGTGTCGAACGCGCCAGCACCTGGCCGGTGCGGATCATGCTGGCGCTGCTGACGCTGGCCGTCGGCGCGAACGGCTACCTGGGCTGGTATTTCTATAACGAAATGTACCAGACCGACTTGCGCCAGACCGACCTGCGTCTCGGCGACCTCGAACTGCAATTGAACGTAACCGGGCAGGAAGCAGCGGATGAGGCCACCAGTCTGCGCGAAGGCATCGAGCGTACGATCGAGCAATACGATCTGCTCTGGGCCAACTGGCGTGCGAACAATCAGAAATTCGAGGACATCCAGTCCGAAATCGCCCGGCTCGGGCTGGTCAACAAGGGGCAGGACGAAGCGACCGCAAACAACAGCCAACTGATCGCCAATGTCACCGATGCGCTTTCGGACGTGCAACGGAGTGTCAACAATTTCAATAACGAGTTGCAATCAGTTGACGATTCGATTGCCCAGATTGACCGGGAAATACAGAATCTGGCGGGAATGGAAGCCGACCTCGAATCGATTCGGCAGGCCCTGAGCAGCGGCGACAGCACCGTGCTCGGCCTGGTCGGACGGCTCGAATACATGGAGCAATCCATGGAGTCGGTAAACGCCCACCGCTTGCAGATCAATCAGTCGCTGTTCGGACTGCAGGAACAAAACGAGATCCTGCAGGAACAGATCGAAACCTTGCAGTCAATGGTCAGCGGCCTGAGCAGCTTGACGCAGTAATATAGAGTCAATCACAACGCCAATTCGCTCTGTTTTCGACAAGGACAGGAGTAACGAACAGGATTGCTCAATTTTTCTATTTTGTTTTCGCTGACGGCTTTCTTCAGCCATACATCGAGTTGCGTGTTTTTTAGTTCAAGCGCCGCCGAAATTTCGTCGCGCGACTTGGGCGTTGCTGCACAAACGGATTCGAGTTTTAGCAGGAAAAAGTCGTAAAACGCCATGTCCCCGCTTTTGCCGTCCATCTCAATTTCCGATGCACGGTTCCGATTTTCGCGATCATCGGCGGACACCGGCTCCCTGTGGGATGTGTTGCTCGGATTCCGCTCCGATGGTTCTCCGGCGCATTGATCTGTAATCTTATCCTGATCGGAAAAAAGAGAGGCAAAATCTATTTCACCAACTCTTTCAGGAATCCAATTCGCGCCTTTTCCAACGATAGCGGAATTCCCAGACCGCTCGTCGCCATTTTTTTTCACCCACAGCGGAGTCCACCCTTTTCTCAAGTTCTCAACAGCACCGCCCCAGGTACCCCCTTTTTGTCCCGAATGCACCACTACCGCGGCATCTGCGAGGCAGTATATGTATTTGTTGCGTTGCATTGCGTTGCCGACGTGAAATCCCGCTTCCGGGAAGAAAGGGGAAACCAGCGCCAGATTGTCAGCCATGAGGTGGCGGCGGTAGTTTGCGCTAGTGCCGGTTCGTAAAAGGTTTTCCGCGAGTATGCCAACCGCTGTTCCTTCGGCTTCGAGGGCGCCGAACATCGCAGCTTGATCGATTCCCTTGGCTCCGCCGGAAACCAGAGCACATCCTTCAGCCGCGGTACGCTCTCCGAGCGTGCTGCTGAATTTCAGATCCTCCGCGCCAGCGTTTCGCGATCCGACTACGGCCAATCCTCCGGCGTTGAGAAGCTTGCGGTTGCCGCAACCGAAAAGTACGGCGGGCGAATTGATTCCAAGGCGCCGCTTCAATCTCGATGGATAGTCCGAATCGGAACGCGTCATGATCCACAAACCGGCGCGAAGCCATTTGTCCGCCGCCAGCGCGAGTGCGCCGCCGCGTTCAATCAATGTCTCTATCCGGCCTATCGTGATTTTTTCGTCCGCCCAATCCTTGAGCAGTCCGTCTATGCGATCGGTCAACATCCGTTCTGGTTTTATTTCTCTTTCTTTCAGCCACAACGCAAATCTTCCCCATTCAACAGGGCTCAAGGGCTGGCTGTCCCCCCCCGTTGACCTGGAGAAATGACAGGTCAACAACAGAACAGCTTGGGTGTCGGTCGAGATTGACATATCAATTCCGGGAACTCGTTGAAGCCAGCGCAGCCGGGTAAACCTCGCCACTGCCCGCCTGTCTCAACAAGGCGGCAAGCACGGTTATAGTCCACCCGGAATCAATAATATCATCCACGAGCAACACCGGCGAAGACGGTACTTTCTCGGCGATTTCAAACTTGCCGTCAAGGTTGTGACATTGGTGGAATCTGTTTTGCTGGTGCTTTTGTGGCTCATTCTCGGCTAGCTTGCGTATGGCCCGCACGAATGGCAAGCCAAGTTCGATGGCCAGACCTTGAGCAAAGTCGGGCACAAAATCGGGATTTCTGAATGACGGTACACAGGTCACCCATTCGGGCCGCGGATTGGGCTGCCAACGTTCCTGGATCATCTCAGCCGCAGCTTGAATCAGCGTGTCGCCAACTTGTCCCGCCGCTTTCGCGTCAGCCACGAGTCTTCCCCAGCCGGCATCACCCCAGCGCGAGAGAATCCTTCCCTCGGACGCCGCCAGTCCCGGTCTGTTCAGATAGCCGCGGAAACCATAAATCGGGAAAGAGTCCCCAACGACCAACAGTCTGGGCTCGAATGCGATTTCGGTGCGCCGCAGATATTTCGCAGCGGCGATTTCCAAGTGTTGGTCCACCTCTGAACCAATGATGGGATGGCCCAAACATATTGAACATCGACCACAATCTTCGGAATCCGGATCATCAAGCGCGTTTCTCAAAAAAGTCATCAGGCAAGTTTTGCTGTCAATATAGCTCTGTATTTCATTCCATTCGAGTTCCCGTTGAAAAGTCAGGTGTTCGATGCGCTCTTTGTCCATTCGGTACTGCACCGGAGTTCTGCGCCATTTTGCGCCCTCCTTGATCACCGGCGCCGGATTTTCCACGCTGAGAAACTTCAAGGCGCTTTCAATCTGCTTTCTCCTCAAGTTCAAGGACTGTTCCAACTGGGGAACGCTCAGCCCATCCTGTTTCTCCAGCATCTCCAGAATCGCCTCGATATCGTTTTCCTTCGGAAAAGAACTGGTTCGGAAATACTCATGAATCTCGTCATCCTCTCCGCCCGCGAGTATTGCGCCATAAGCCGATTCTATCGCTCGCCCCGCTCTGCCGACTTGCTGGTAATATGCCACAACTGAACTCGGCGCCTGATAGTGAATGACAAATCCAAGATCCGGTTTGTCGTAACCCGTTCCGAGCGCGGTGGTTGCCACCAGCACCTTGATTCTGTTTCCCAAGAGCAACTCTTCAAGCTGTTGCCGGTACAGATTGCTGTCGCTGGCATTGCCGGACGTTACGCTGGCATGATAGGCGCGGGCTTCGATTCCATTTTGGTTCAACCAGTCCGCTACCTGCTCTGTGTCGCGGGTGGTCAGTGCATATACAATCCCGGTGCCGGGCAGTTCGGGAATTCGTTGGGCCAGCCAAGCCAGCCTCGATGCTTGATCGGTCAATCTCAAAGTTTGCAGAGACAAACTTTTTCGTACCAGCGGGCCGCGCTGAATCCGCATGTCTCCAAGCAGTGCCTGCACATCGTGAATCACGCGGTTATTGGCGGTTGCGGTGGTGCCCAGCACTGGCATGTTCGGCGGCATTTGTCGCAGCACGTTGACCAGTCTCCGGTAATCGGGTCGAAAATCGTGTCCCCAATCGGAAATGCAATGTGCTTCATCGACCACGAAAAGTCCCACGTTTTGCACCAATGGGCGAAGAACTTCGCCGACGAATTCTTCATTCGACAGTCGCTCCGGCGATATCAGCAAGGCGTCGACCAGGTTGCCCCGAATGGCCTGTTCAATTTCTTGCCAGTCGTCCTGGTTGGTCGAATTGACGGTTTCGGCACGTATTCCCAGCCGCTGCGCCGCTTCGACCTGGTTTCGCATCAACGCCAGCAGTGGTGAGACGATTATAGTTGGGCCTGCGCCAAGGTCGCGCAGCATGCGGGTGCTGATGAAATAAACTGAACTTTTGCCCCAGCCGGTGCGTTCGACAACCAACAACTTACGGCGCTGGTTGACAATCGTGTCGATTGCTTCCCATTGACCGGGGCGGAAATGGGCTCCGGGATCGTTTACGGCAGTTTTCAGTAACTTTTCACTGGTAGATCTATCCACTTGTCCCACGATTTGGATTTCCGGTAGCGTGATTCGGAATGTTATCGACCGCTGAAAACCGGCGCGCGCTTTTCGCCGAACGCGGTTACGCCTTCCCGAAAATCGTCGCGTGAGGCGCAGTCCGCGAAATATTCCGCTTCCGCCTGCAATTGCGCTTCGAATTCGCTCTCCAGCGAACGATAGAACAGCGCCTTGGTATTGCCGTAGGCATGTGTCGGACCGTTCGCCAGGCGGCTGGCGAGTTTATCGGTTTCGGCGGCGAGATCTTCGGTCTTTACGACATAATTGACCATGCCGATATCCTTCGCCGTCTGCGCGTCGAAGCGGTCGCCGAGCAGGGCGATTTCCATGGCTTTCTTGATGCCCACCGCGCGCGGCAGGTGGAAGGAGGAAGAACCGTCCGGGCTCGTGCCGATGCGGCAATAGGCCAGGGTGAAGAACGCGTCCTCGGCCGCGATGATCAGATCGCAGGCCAGCGCCATGCTGACGCCGGCCCCCGCTGCCGCGCCGCGGCAACTCGCGATCACGGGCTTGGGCATGCGGCGCATGGCGAACATGATCGGATGCAGATCGTGAATGCGGAAAAGGAAGGACTTGCGAATCTCCTCTGGAGACTTGCCCTTGAGGCTTTCCGCCATGTTCTTGACGTCGCCGCCGGCCATGAAATGCTCGCCCGCGCCGGTGAGAACGACGCAGCGCACCACCGGATCCTGTTCGACATCGTGCAAGGCTTTTGCCAGGTCCGTGCGCATCGCTTCGCTCAAGGCATTGCGCGCATCGGGACGGTTCATGGTCAAGGTGGCGACGCCGTTTTCGACGCTAAGTATCAGGTCAGACATGGTAAACTCCGGCTGCTGGCAACGGCGCGGAGTATAACTTGACAGTAGGGTTCCGCAACCGGCCCCGCCGGCGTATGCGGACGTGGCGGAATTGGCAGACGCGCCAGATTTAGGTTCTGGTATCGAAAGATGTGAGAGTTCAAGTCTCTCCGTCCGCACCAGACAGAGTTCGGGTGATTCGCATGAAAGATCTGTTCAGGTCCGACCGCAAACGGCAGCCGGCCCGCACGGGCGCCGGCAAGCCCGCGGCCGCGGACAAACAGGATGTGCAGGCGTTCCTCGCCAAGCTCGCCGCCACCCCGAAAAGCGCCGGCGACGCGCGGCTGATCTTCGCCCTCGACGCGACGGCGAGCCGCGAATTCACCTGGGACATCGCCTCGAAGCAACAGGCCGAGATGTTCCAGGCGACCCGCGATCTCGGCGGCCTCAATGTGCAACTTTGCTGGTTTCGGGGATTCGGCGAATTCCATGCCAGCGAATGGCAAACCGACGGCGGGCAATTGCTCGAACTGATGACGGAAATTCGCTGCCGGGCCGGCGCCACCCAGATCGGCCGCCTGCTCGGCCATGTGCAGGCCGAGAACAAGGTCAAGCGGGTCAAGGCCGTGGTCTATGTCGGCGACGCCATGGAAGAAAGTCTGGACCGGCTGGCGCATCTGGCCGGACAGCTTGGCGTGCTGCGAGTGCCCTTGTTCATGTTCCACGAAGGTTTCGACAGCCATGCGAGGAGGGCTTTCGAAGAGCTTGCCCGGCTCTCCGGCGGCGCCTGCTGCCAATTCGATGCCGGCAGCGCGAGCCAGTTGCGTGAATTGCTCAAGGCCGTGGCGGTGTTCGCCGCCGGCGGGCTGGCCGCCTTGCAGGATTTCAGCAAGCGCTCGGGGCAGCAAGTGAAATTGCTGGAGCGGCAACTGAGGTAGCTCCGATTTATCGGAGCTACCATGAACCTGGGGTGAACAGCGGAACGGGAACCGCATGATCGTTCGACTATTGTTGCTGATCGCGCTGCCGATCCTGGCCTGGTACATGGCCAAGTCCATCAGCCAGCGCTATTCGCTCAACGCCAGACAGAACCGCTACCTGTTCATCCTGACGGCGGCGCTCCTGCTCGTGGTCTTGCTGATCATGCTCGGACGCCTTCCGGTGCAATGGATTCTCGCCCCGCTCGGCGCCGCGGGCGCTTTCCTGCTGCGTCTGCTTCCCGCGGCATTGCGATTCCTGCCGATCTGGCAGATGCTCGGCAGCCGCCTGTCGCCGGGAACGGCCGGCCGGCGCCAGACTTCCACCTTACGCACCGACTACCTCGAAATGGAACTGGTGCACGGTTCCGGGGAGCTCGACGGCAACATCCTGCAGGGGACTTTCTCGGGCCGCAAGCTCAGCAGCCTGAGCCTGGAGGAACTGCGGCAATTTCACGGCGAATGCCGGCACGACACGGATTCCCGCCAGGTGCTCGAAGCCTATCTCGACCGCGGCCATGCCGACTGGCGCACCGGCGCCGAACAAGGCGCAGGCGCGGCGGACGGCGCATCGGAAATAACGATGAACCGGCAACTGGCGCTGGAAATACTGGGCCTGGAAGAGGGCGCCGGTCGCGCCGAAATCATCAAGGCGCATCGCAAACTGATGCAGAAATTCCACCCCGACCGCGGCGGCTCGGACTACTTCTCCAAAAAAATCAACGCCGCCAAGGACCTGCTGCTCAACGACGATTCTGAGTAGTACAGAGCAGACGGGATCTGCACATTTTGAGTCGCCGGCGCCCGCCGGCGACGGATCGTAGCCAGAAGCCTTGTCTCCCGACCGCATTCGCTTATAATGCCTCGCCTGCCCGTTCGGGCGCCGTCATGGATGGGTGGGGCCCGGTCGGCGTAGCCGACAAGAAGCGCAGCTTCTTGAGGGTCGAACGACTTGCCATGGATGGCAAGGCTGGGGGTTGGAGAATCCCGGGAAGGTGCGCCAGGGATGGCATGCACAATTTCAAGGATGGGTCTGTAGCTCAGTTGGTTAGAGCGCACCCCTGATAAGGGTGAGGTCGGTGGTTCAAATCCACCCAGACCCACCATCCAAGAGGATAGTCGAATGCAAATGCATGGAAATTTGTTCCGCTTGCCCGCTATTGTCGCGATCTGCCTGTTCCTCCTGCCCGCGGCCGCCGAGGAAGAAAGGATCAGCCTGATCAGCGGAACCGAAGGAATGGACAATTTCACTATCGTCGGCGACGCCAACTGGTCCACCGACACGAGTTCGATCCGGGCCGACGAAGGCGGCGGCGCATCCTGGCTGGTGACTCGCGACAGTTACGGCGACTTCGTGCTGCACGTCGAATTCTGGGCCAGCCGCGACGCCAACAGCGGCATCTACCTGCGCTGCCAGGACCGGGACAACATCACCGACCGCAATTGCTACGAAGCGAACATCTTCGACCAGCGGCCCGATCC
>JANQSV010000161.1 GCA_028279115.1 Pseudomonadales bacterium | reverse complement strand
CCGCTGACCGGGTCGCGCTGTTTCAGCCAGCGGTCGAACTGGGCGTTGCTCTCGGACGTGTAGGCATTGCGATAGCGGAACGGGCCATAGACCAGCAGCAACCCGTCCGGATTGAGGTGTGGTCCGAGTCCGCGGAAGAAGTTCTCGACCGAAGGCGCACCGACTATGTGCAAGACGTTGGCGCTGAAGATCGCATCGAAACTGCCGCAACCCCAGTCCGCTTCGTCGATATCGAGCGCGACAGGCTCGGGCAGCCCGGCCCGCTCGATTCGCGGCCGCAACAGCGGCAGGCTGGCCGCGGTATCCGAAGCCTGCCAACGCAATTCGGGGAAATGCCCGGCGAGGAATTCGGCATGCTGGCCGGTTCCCGCGCCGATCTCAAGCAAGGAGCGGACGCCATCGAGATGCCGCTGCAGAACGGAAAGAATCGGTCGTTTGTTGTTTTCGCAAGCCTGGCTGCAAGGCAGGGCGTCCATGTCCGGCGCCGGTCAGGGCGCGCGGTCGCGCAGGAAGACCAGGCGGTCGGCGGTGGATTCCTCGGCGCTGTATCGATAGCCGTTTTCGTCGAATTTCTTCAGCGCGTGGCCCGCGTTGACGCGATTCCGGATGATCCAGGCGGCCATTTCCCCCCTGGCCCGTTTCGCCAGGAAACTGAGTACGCGATAGTCGCCGCGGGCCGTCTGATCCTTGAACACGGGCGTGATGACGTCCGCCTCCAGCGCTTCCTTGTCGACTGACTCGAAATATTCGATGGACGCCAGATTCACCAGCAACTTGCGCTTTTGCGGCTGGGCGGCCAGGTCCTCGTTCAGTGACTCGGCAAGCCGCGAGCCCCAGAAATCGTAGAGACCGGAATGTCCGTCGACCGCAACCTGCCGGCCCATTTCCAGGCGATACGGTTGAATCAGGTCGAGCGGCCGCAGCAAACCATAAAGTCCCGACAGGATGCGCAGATGCTTCTGCGCGAAATTCAACTCGGCGGTGCCGAATCGCTCGGCCTGCAGGCCGAGATAAACATCGCCGCGAAAGGCGAAGATCGCTTGGCGCGCGTTGCGCAAGCTGAAAGGGGTCCCCCAAGAGGCGTAGCGCTGCCAGTTGAGTTCCGCCAGTTCGGGATTTATATCCATCAACTCGGACAGATCGTCGGGATCGAGCGTCTTCATGTGCTCGACCAAGCGAGCGGAGTCTTCCAGAAAACGGGGCTGAGAAAACTTGCGGGTCCGCACCCGGCTTTCGAAGTCCAAGGTCTTGGCGGGGGAAACGACAGTCAGCATTTCCTGCGGCTCTCATTTTATTTGAACTTGGCCGACATGATACATGAGTAACAGTGGGTGTCCCATCGCCTCTCTCCAGAGTAAGCATCCCATCGTCGAGTTGACACGGCGCGAGTCGCCATCTGGTGGGGGATCGAGGCCAAAGAAGTGGGAACGCAAAGATGGCAAAGATGGGATGGCAAAGATGGGACACCCACCTCAGTTTCTTTACCCCCGTCATTCTGCGCGTAGCGAAGCGGAGTCGCGAAATCTCCACTGTTGGAGCGGTGAGAAAGATTTAAGTGGATGTCCCGTCGGTGCGGGCTGGGTTAAGCTTGACTGGAATTCGGGGTGGATAAATGATCGAGCGGCTGCAACGTATTGCAAGGATCATTCAGAGGTTGCGCTGGATCCTGTTCCTGCTCGCCCTGGCGTCCGCCGCCCTGGCGTTCGCCAGCGTAATCGACAATCCCTGGCTCGCCGACGACCGCTGGCTCATGCCCGGCGTAGTGGCCTTGTGCTGGTCGCTTACGCTGCTCAGCTTCGGCAGGTTGTTCGAGTCGGTCCCGCCCGAGGCGACGCGCAAGATGGCCTGGCACCGCCGGATTGTGCGCAAGATGCAACGCGGCCTGCTCTGGCTGCTCGGCCTGGCGATGATCGGGCTGACCGGCGCCGTCCTGCTGCTGAGCTGGCAGTTGCTGCGGGTATGGATGATGTCATGACCGGTCGAAGCGCCGCCGTAATCTCCACGATCGACGCGTTCAGCGAGCGAATGGGACGGATCATCTGCTGGCTGGCGGTGGTCGAGGTGCTCGTCGTCGTCGTGATCGTGCTGCTGCGCTACCTGTTCAGCATCGGACACATCGGCCTGCAGGAATCGGTTATCTACATCAATTCGGCGCTGTTCGCCTTCGGCGCCACCTATACCTTGAAGGCCCAGGGCCATGTGCGGGTGGATTTTTTCTACAACCGGCTTTCCGGCAAGGCGCAGGCGCTGGTCGACATGCTCGGCGCCGTGCTATTCCTTGGCGTTACCGGCGTGTTCATCATCTGGACGAGTTGGGACTATGTCGCCTTGTCCTGGAGCAGCCTCGAAGGCTCGCCCGAGTCGAGCGGACTTCCTTTCGTCTTCCTG
>JANQSV010000156.1 GCA_028279115.1 Pseudomonadales bacterium | reverse complement strand
CAGCAAGGTGGAGCTTGCGGTCCGCAGTCTGGTGCATCGCATGGGCTACCGTTTCCGGCTGCACCGCAAGAACTTGCCCGGCAAGCCCGATCTGGTTTTTCCAGGCCGGAAGAAGGCGATATTCGTGCACGGTTGCTTCTGGCACTGGCACCCCGACCCCGACTGCAAACGCGCCCGCATGCCCAAGTCTCGGCCAGAATTCTGGAAACCCAAGCTTGAAGGAAATCGGCGACGCGACCGCGAGAACAAGGAAAAACTGACCGACCTCGGCTGGGAAGTACTGGAAATCTGGGAGTGCGAAGTCGGCGACCTGGAGAAAATCGCGGAAAGAATCAAGGAATTTCTGGATCCGGCCTACGCGCGCGATTGAGCCGCTCATTCGGCGGTCCCGTAATTCTGTTCTAAGCAATTAATGGCAGCGCAATCCACAAGATATAGTGTTTTCCTGCAGGAAAAAGGCTATATTTGCCCATAGAGGTTTGCGGGACTGGCTTTCCCGCGATGAATCGGGATTGAAGATTGAAGATGCGGGCGATTGAGCTGTTTACCGGAGCGGGCGGTCTCGGAATAGGCGTGAGCCAGGCGGGCTTCGAGCCTGTGGCCGTGGTGGAGCGCGACCGCTACTGCTGCGACACGATCCGTGAAAATCAGGAAAAAAGTCTCGAACCCTTGGTCAACTGGCCGCTCGTGCAGGGAGATGTCCGGGATTTCGACTACGGCGAGATCGTCGGAGACGTGGACTTGGTATCCGGCGGCCCGCCATGCCAACCGTTTTCGCTGGGCGGCAAACACCGGGGTTGTCTGGATACAAGAGACATGTTCCCCGAAGCGATTCGCGCGGTTCGCGAACTGAAGCCGCGAGCCTTTCTGTTCGAAAACGTCAAGGGCCTGACTCGTCCCGCGTTCGCCAACTATTTCGAATACATGCGGCTTCAGTTGGCATATCCGGATCTTGTAAAAAACTCCGATGAGACGTGGACCGACCATCTGGCGCGACTTGAGCGACACCACACCGATGGACGGGGCAATGCGCCCGCTTACAGGATTGTCACGCGAGTTTTGAATGCTGCGGATTACGGTGTCCCCCAACGCCGGGAACGTGTTTTTGTCGTCGGATTCCGCAGCGACCTCGGAATCGAATGGAATTTTCCCGCGCCGACTCATTCGAGAGAGGCGCTCCTGTGGGAACAATGGCGAACCGGAAAGTATTGGGAGTCAATGGAAGTAGGGAGGCCCGATGACGACTCCGCCGCGCGGGGGAGGAAATCGGCGCAACGATTGCGCGAAAAACCCGAAACCAAACCCTGGCGGACAGTTCGCCAAGCGTTGGCGGACTTGCCCGATCCGGAATTCGAACCTGAGGCGGCGAACCGCCATCTCAACCATAAATTCCAGCCGGGCGCCCGCAGTTATCCGGGGCACACCGGAAGCCCCTGCGATGAGCCCGCCAAAACGCTCAAGGCCGGCGACCACGGCGTACCTGGCGGAGAGAACATGCTACGGCGTACGGACGGCAGTCTGCGATACTTTTCGATTCGTGAGAGCGCCCGTTTGCAAACCTTCCCGGACGACTATCTGTTCCATGGCACATGGACGGAAAGCATGCGCCAACTCGGCAATGCCGTGCCAGTGAATTTGGCCAGCGTTGTCGCCAACAGTATTCGAGAATATCTGGAGTGCGGAAAGAGCCAGCAATGAGCGCATACGAGGAAGCAAGGAAAACCGCGAAGCTGGCCATCGACGATCTGGACGCCAAACTTGAAGAACTGGGCAGGCTCGCGCGTTCAAACGATACATCGGACTTGGCCCGTCTTGGTTTGGATGTCAGATTGCGCTCCTTTGTCGATCGTGCCGGGCATTTGGCGAAGGAACTGGATCCGGTTCACTGGCCGAAGTTCGTTTTCGATCCGGGAGACCCGGCGGTGGTGGGAAGGTTTATCGCACTTGCTTTGGTCGCCCAGCCGAAATTGCCGCTGGCGGAAGTGCGGCGATTCCATGGCTCGGGTGTATACGCACTCTACTACAACGGAGATTTTCCGCCATACAACCCCATTGCCGGCACGGAAACACCGATCTATATCGGTAAGGCGGAGCCAGCAGAGGAAACAGCGAGAAACCCGCTGGACCAAGGCGAGAGGGTATCGAGACGATTGAGAGATCATCGCCGCTCCATCGGCAAAGCCGCAACGACACTGAATCCGGAAGATTTCGATTGCCGGTTTCTGATCGTGCAAACCGGATGGCAAGGCGCCGCCGAAGATTTTCTAATTGAGCTGTTTCGCCCGATCTGGAACAACGAAACCGGTATATGTTACGGGCTTGGCAAACATGGAGATTCACCTTCAACCCGTTCAAACAAGAGATCGCCATGGGACACATTGCATCCCGGCCGGGAATGGGCCTGGAAAGATCCAGACATGGAGGATGCCCGCAGCAAGGAGAAAATTCTTGCCGACCTGCGAACGCATTTTGATTCCGCAGTGATCAGTCGAAGCGTGGAACAAGTGATCACGAGCTTCCTGAACGAGTTGGCCCAATTTTGAATGAAGCTTGGCTATTCACTTTTGGGAATGAAGAATTGGAAGAGATTTTGGGTTGGCGCTGATCCCGGTGGGAAAGGTAATTTCGGTCTTGCATTTCTATATCAGGACGGCGAAGTCGAGTGCGCAACAGTTTCTTCAGTGGACGAGGCGATTGGTAAAATCTTGCATATAGGAATTCCGTTCGGCCTTGGCGTAGACGCGCCTATGTGGTGGTCCTCAAGAGAAGGAGGAGGACGGAAAGTAGATCAGCGGCTGCGGAAAGCTTACAGTATTCCTTCCGGTACTGTGCAATCGGCAAACTCATTGCAGGGTGCCGCATTGGTTGGAGGAGCGTTATTGGCATTTCGTCTGCGGCAGATGCAATCAACAGTAAGGATCACAGAGTCTCATCCAAAAGCATTGCTTAAGGCTTGTTTCTGTGACAATTGGGAGAAATTCGCCGAAGAATACAATGTTCCCGAAAATTGTTGGCGAAACGAACACGAAAGGGATGCGATTATCGCCGCGATTTGTGCCAGAGAAGGATTTGAAGAAAGGTGGAGTACCGACCTTTCTGAGATTCGCTATCAATCCGAGCAAGATCCGAGAAAATACTGGCTTGCTCCAATGCACTATTTCTGGCCTGAATGGCTAGAATAATTAGTCAGATATAGCCCTCATTTTTCCAGCAGCGCAGTGTGCAATGGAATTCTAGATCAATTTTCAGTTCGACGCATAGTGGCCAATGCTGCCAAGCTTATGGCCATTCTACTAAGCTCAATTCCTTGATTCTGATCGCCATTGCAGTTTCTGATACACGGAACGCTTGCGATAGTGATGGAAAATGATTTCCATTAGTAATACGACAACTTGCAAGTGCTTTTTCTCTCTCAAGTGACTTCCCGTCAGCGTGCAGAAGTTTATCCACTCTCTCTGGGCAGATTAGTTGCGCAACCGTGTTACTGAATGCAAGTTTTCTTGTTCCAAATCGTTTACTAAATTCTTCGATCACTAACTTTCTCGGCATAAGGAATGCAGCAGCAAAAAAGTCTGCTTCCCTCTCCATTGGTGACCTAACGTGATTCAGCGGACTGCCGTCGAGAGGCAAGTCCCTATGCATTCTTGCTAGTGGGTGTAGAGCTCCATGACCGCATTCGTGCGCACCGGTAAAGCGGCAAATTTCTGAGGAAAAATTTGGTTCGACAACGATCCTTCTCGACTGTGGGTCTATCAGACCGGCCGTCGCCATCCTTCGGCCCCGATACGGAAAAGGTTGCTCGGACAAGCCAGGTTGCTCCGTGTAGTGAAAGTCAAGAACCCGTGCCAGAAATCGAGGCTCCAACAACTCGAGTGGATTGCCACCGTACTTTGGGTGCAAACTATCCACAGAGCGAAAAATCTCGATTTGCAGTTTTCTGACCTGTTCTTCGATTCGATGCCTGTTCATGGCCGTAATTACCATATATTGTGTGTAAAATGTGATTCTTACCACAATATGTTGAAATATGTCAAATTTTTGGCGTGACCTTATTCTACTGCGAATCGGCAACGTAGCGAATGTGCCCTGAATCGAACAGACAACAATAAACCTTGCAATTATGGAGTGATAATCCATAATTGCAAGGATGATTAAGCGGCGACTGCAAGACCGACTATTGTATCTGCTTGGAGAATTCCCGGCGGTGGTTCTGCTCGGCCCGCGCCAAGTGGGCAAGACCACCCTTGCTCATCAGATTGCCGCAGGGCTGGATTCTGTTTACCTCGACCTGGAAACTCCTTCGCAGTTGGCAAAACTTGCGGACGTGGAATTGTACTTGGCGGATCACAAGGACAGACTGGTGATTCTGGATGAAGTACAACGGATTCCGGAGTTGTTCCGGATTTTACGGGGAAGTATCGATCAGGGACGACGCGAGGGGCGTCGAAGCGGCAGGTTTTTGCTGCTCGGTTCGGCATCCATGGATCTGTTGCGGCAAAGCGGCGAGTCGCTGGCGGGACGTATCGCCTATCTTGAGTTGAATCCCATCGACCTGTTGGAAGTCGAATCTGCTTCAAAAGATCGATTGTGGATTCGGGGAGGATTTCCAGACAGTTTTCTGGCCAAAAACGAAGAGTTCAGTTTCGAGTGGCGGGAAAACTTCATCCGTACTTATCTTGAACGCGATGTGCCCCAGTTGGGGCCTCGCATCCCTGCGGAAACCCTGCACCGATTCTGGGTAATGCTCGCCCACTGTCAAGGCAGTCCGCTTAACGCCGCCATGATCGCGCGGTCGCTCGGCGTCGATGGCAAGACGGTCTCCGGCTATCTGGATCTCATGGTTGATTTGCTGCTGGTGCGGCGCTTGCGGCCCTGGCATGCGAACACCGGCAAGCGCTTGCGAAAGTCCCCCAAAGTCTACGTTCGAGATAGCGGTGTGCTTCACGCCCTGCTTAATCTAAGCACCAAGGAAGATGTCCTCGGACACCCGGTCGCCGGTCATGGCTGGGAGGGTTTTGTCATTGAAAATCTGCTTGCCGTCGCACCCGCAAGAAGTGATGCAAGCTATTACCGGGCTGCAGGAGGAGCTGAGATCGATCTTGTACTGACGCTTCCAGGGCGCAGACCGTGGGCAATCGAAATCAAGCGCCGATTGGACCCGAAACCCACCAAAGGCTTCTATTCCGCCTGCGAGGACATAGATCCCGAAGCCCAGTTTGTCGTGTACCCCGGTTCCGAGCGATACAAGGTGTCGCGGAGTGTCGAGGCTATCAGCCTGGAGCAGTTGCTCGGAGAAATCACCGAGGTGTCTCAATTCTGACCTTTCTCGCAATTGATTTGGCTTTCGGGATTGCGGTGAATAGCGCTCATATTCACCGCATGATTTGCGGGGATTATGCTTGCCTTTGCGGTGAATAACAGCTATAAACGCCGCAAAAGGTGCGGTGATTATGTGGATCCACCAACATCGGGATTGGCCGAATTTCGTCTGGGATGCTGGCGGATTGACTGCAAGACTGGCGGACGTCAGGCATCGGCAAGGGCGCTTGCAAGGCAGGATGGAAGGATTGGGATTCTCCCTCAGGCATGAGGCGAACTTGCGCAGCTTGACCAGCGAGGTCGTGAAATCTTCGGCGATCGAAGGAGAAAGGCTTGACGTAGATGAGGTCCGCTCATCCATTGCTCGCCAGCTCGGAATCGAGACCGCTGGCATGGTTCCAGTCAGCCGTGACATCGAGGGCATTGTCGAAATGATGCTTGACGCCACACGCAGGTTTTCCGAACCGCTCGCCAAAGATCGTTTGTGCGACTGGCATGCCGCGATGTTCCCTGCGGCTCGCAGCGGAATACGCAGGATTACGGTCGGCGCCTGGCGCAATGCCGAAAGCGGCCCGATGCAAATAGTGTCCGGACCCGTCGGACGCGAGACTGTACATTTTGAAGCGCCTGGAGCGGAAAGACTCGAAAGGGAAATGACCGGGTTTCTTGCCTGGTTTGAAAACGAAGACGAGATTGATCCCGTGTTGAGAGCGGGCATTGCCCACCTCTGGTTTCTTACCATACACCCGTTCGAGGATGGCAACGGCCGTATTGGCAGGGCGATTGCAGATATGGCCCTGGCGCGAGCGGACGGCATGGCCGACCGCTGTTACAGTCTTTCCACACAGATCGAGTCCGAGCGCAAGGACTATTACGATCAACTCGAAAAGCAGCAGCGCGATACTCCGGACATCACTGACTGGCTGCAGTGGTTTGTGGATTGTCTCGGCGGCGCCATCGCTAGCGCGGAACAGTCTCTTTCCCGAGTGCTCTACAAGGCGCGACTTTGGGAGCAAATAAATGAAAATCCAGTAAACGAACGCCAGCGCCGCGTCATTAACCGAATGCTGGAAGAAGACTTCGTCGGACACATGAACACGTCGAAATACGCCAGTCTGGCAAAATGCTCGGCGGATACAGCCCTGCGGGACATTCAGAACTTGAAGACCAGAGGCGTATTCATTCAAAACCCCGGCGGCGGAAGAAGTACGAGCTACCGATTGCCGGACGAGACTTGAATCAATCCCCCCGCAAATCCTCGAAGGCCTGGTTCTGGGAGAGGTAGGTGCGGCCGCTGAGGCGGGTGAAGAAGCGGGTGCCTTTGAGGATGTTCATGATCGGCACCTTGACTTCG
>JANQSV010000128.1 GCA_028279115.1 Pseudomonadales bacterium | reverse complement strand
GGGAAAGGAAAAGGAATCGGACGGGCAAGGCCGCGTAGTCCGGAGCGCCTCCAATTTCATGCCCGAACGGGCAGCGTCGCCCGTGCCCGCGAAAAAGTTCCACTTCCCGTCGATCCCGGACCTGTCCTGAATTTCTTCCATCGACCGTCAAGTTGAACCGGATTCATGATATGGCGTTGGCTGATGGGTGTCCCCCGATTAGTCCGGCTGATGGGTGTCCCCCGATTAGGCTGATGGGTGTCCCCCGATTAGCCCCGGCTGATGGGTGTCCCCCGATTACCCCGATTAGCCCGATTAGTCCGCTTCACAATCGGCAATCGGGGTGCAGGGCTTCAAGCAGGACCCCTTGCCGAATCAGCTTGACCGCGGCTGCGATGTTCGGAGCAAAATAGCGGTCCTTGTCGTAAAACGGCACGACTTGCCGCAATTGTTCCCGGGCCGCCTCAAGCTTGGCGGAAGTTCGCAAGGGGCGCAGAAAATCCAGCCCCTGGCAGGCGGCCAGCCATTCCACCGCCAGAATGCCCAAGGTGTTTTCGTACATTTCGCCAAGCCGCCGCGCGGCGAATGTGGCCATGGCGACGTGATCTTCCTGATTGGCCGATGTGGGCAGACTGTCCACGCAAGCCGGATGCGCCAGCGACTTGTTTTCGCTGGCCAGCGCAACCGCGGTCACTTGGGCGATCATGAAGCCGGAATTAACACCGCCGTTTTCCACCAGGAAGGGCGGCAAGCCGCTCATCTCGCTGTCGATCAACAGCGCCACGCGCCGCTCGGAGAGGGCGCCGATTTCCGCCAGCGCCAAGGCCAGTCCGTCCGCCGCCATGGCGATGGGCTCGGCGTGAAAGTTGCCGCCGGAGACAATGTCGCCACCGGCGCCGAACACCAACGGATTGTCGGAAACCGCGTTGGCTTCGGCAAGCACCGTGTCGGCGGCGTTGCGCAGTTGTTGCAGGCAGGCGCCCATCACTTGGGGTTGACAGCGCAGTGAGTAGGGATCCTGCACTTTGCCGCAATTGCGGTGGGATTCCGCAATCTGCGAACGATCCAGCAATCGGCGGTAAGCAGCCGCCATATCGCACTGGGCGCGGTGGCCGCGGGCCGCGTGAATGCGGGCGTCGAAGGGGGCTCGCGACGCCCGCGACGCCTCGACCGACAAGGCGCCGGTCACGGCGGCCGCCGCGAGCGCGTTCTCCGCGGCAAGCAATCCTTCGATGGCGAGCGCGGTCGAAACCTGGGTGCCGTTGAGCAGAGCCAGTCCCTCCTTGGGGGCAAGGGCCATCGGCTTGAGTCCCGCTTTGCGCAGGCCTTCGGCGGCGGCGAAACGCTCTCCGCGATGGACCACTTCACCCTCGCCGAGTAAAACGGCGCTCATGTGCGCGAGCGGGGCGAGATCTCCGGAAGCGCCCACCGACCCCTTGGCGGGAATGACGGGATAGACTTCGGCCGCGAGCAGGCTTGACAGCGCATCGATAACATCGATGCGAACTCCGGACAAGCCGCGCGCCAGTGAATTGATTTTCAGGACCATGAGCAAACGCACGGTGGATTCGGGCAAAGGCTCGCCGACTCCGGCCGCGTGACTGAGCACAACGGCGCGTTGCAGGGTTTCCAACTCATCCGCTTCGATGCGGGTGTTGGCGAGCAATCCGAAGCCGGTGTTTACGCCGTAGACGGCGTGGCCCGCAGCGATGACATCGGCCACCACTTGCGCGGAAGTTTCAATGCCGCCGACGCTGGCGGAGTCAAGCTTCAACCGCACCGGCTCGGCCAATATGCGGCGGAGTTGCCGCAGAACCAGGCGGCCGGGACGCAAACGCAAGACGTACATGTTCAGCGCAGCATCGGCAGGTCGAGGCCGTGGCGCGCGGCGCAGTCCCGCGCCAGTTCGTAGCCGGCGTCCGCGTGGCGCATCACACCGCTGGCGGGGTCGTTCCAGAGCACGCGCGCCACCCGCTTCCGGGCTGCGGGGCTGCCGTCGCAGACTACGACCACCCCGGCGTGCTGACTGAAACCTATGCCCACCCCGCCGCCGTGATGAATGCTGACCCAACTGGCGCCGCTGGCCGTATTGAGCAGCGCGTTGAGCAGCGGCCAGTCGCTGACGGCGTCGGAGCCGTCGCGCATCGCCTCGGTCTCGCGGTTGGGGGAAGCGACCGAACCCGAATCGAGATGGTCCCGGCCAATCACCACCGGGGCCGCCAACTCGCCGCGGGCCACCATATCGTTAAACGCGACGCCGAGGCGCGCGCGATCATCGAGACCCACCCAGCAAATGCGCGCCGGCAGGCCCTGGAACCGAATGCGCTCGCGGGCCATGTCCAGCCAGCGGTGCAGTTGCGGGTTGTCGGGAATCAACTCCTTCACTTTCGTATCTGTCTTGTAAATGTCCTCCGGGTCGCCGGAAAGCGCCGCCCAGCGGAACGGACCGATGCCCTCGCAGAACAGCGGCCGGATGTAGGCCGGCACGAAACCGGGGAAATCGAAGGCGTTTCCGACGCCTTCGTCAAAGGCCATCTGGCGAATGTTGTTGCCGTAGTCCAGCGTCGCCGAACCCTTTGCCTGCAAGGCAAGCATGGCCTTGACCTGAATGGCCATGGACGCTTTGGCGGCGGCGGCTACGCCGGCGGGATCCGATTCGCGCCGCTCGCGGGCCTGTCGCAAGGTCCATCCACGGGGCAGGTAGCCGTTGAGAGGGTCGTGGGCGCTGGTCTGATCGGTGACCACGTCCGGCGTCACCGAACGTTCCAGCAATTGCGGATAGACATCGGCGGCGTTGGCGAGCAGACCCACGCTCACCGCCTCCCCGCGGCTCCCGGCCGTTTCGATTTTATGCAGCGCTTCATCGAGCGTGGCGGCTCTGCAATCCAGGTAACCCGTCCGCAGCCGGAAATCAATGCGCGAATCATCGACTTCCACAGCCAATAGGGAAAAGCCGGCCATGGTGGCGGCCAGCGGCTGCGCGCCGCCCATGCCGCCGAGCCCGGCCGTGAGAATCCATCGACCCGCGGCTTTGCCGTCGAAATGCCGCCGCGCCACCGCGGCAAAGGTCTCGAACGTGCCCTGCACGATGCCTTGGCTTCCGATGTAGATCCATGAGCCGGCGGTCATTTGCCCGTACATCGCCAAGCCCTTTCGATCGAGTTCATTGAAATGCTCCCAGTTCGCCCAGTGGGGCACCAGATTGGAATTCGCGATCAACACCCGCGGAGCTTCTTCATGGGTGCGGAAGACTCCCACCGGCTTGCCGCTCTGAACGAGAAGGGTTTCGTCGCCCCGAAGTCGTTCGAGCGTTTCCACTATGCGGTCGAAACACTCCCAGTCGCGGGCGGCGCGACCGATGCCGCCATACACGACCAGCGATTGGGGCTGTTCGGCGACCTCGGGATCGAGATTGTTCATCAACATGCGCAAAGCCGCCTCGGTCTGCCAGCCGCGCGCGTTCAGCTGCGCACCGGTGGGGGCACGCACGGTGCGGCCGCTGAATCGTTTGTCTTTCATTTCATCGTTCCCGTTCAGAAATTGAGGTGGGCCGTGATGCGGTAACGGTGACCCGGGTAGACAAGAGTCGCGATATTGACGATACCGCGTCGGCACCAAGTCCGCCGCTTGAGCTTCAGGCATGGCCCGCTCTCGCGGATGCGCAGCAGCGAGGCGATTTCCGGCCCCGCGCGCACCGCCTCGATCGCCTGATCCGCTTCGGTCAGGGGAGCGACCTTGGACAGATAACGGCTCGGCGTAATCCGGCGGAAGTCCTGTTTCAGGTAATCGGGCGCGAAGCGCGGATTGACCAGGCGTTCCTCGTATTGCAAAGGTTGCCGGTTCTCGAAGTGCAGCAGAACGCTGTGATACAACGGGTCGCCGACCTCCAGCCGCAGCAGCGCCGCAGCGCGTTCGTCGGCGGCAACCCGTTGCAGGGTCGACACCTCGGCATGGTGACTTTGACCGCGATCCGCGATCTCCTCGTCGATGCTTCTGATCGTCAGCATGGAACCGGTGGGCCGATTGTCGGCCACGAAACTGCCCAGACCCTGGTTGCGCACCAACACGCCCTCCGCTTCGAGTTCCTTCAGTGCGCGGCGCGCGGTCATGCGGCTTACCGAGAACTCGTCGGCCAACTGATTTTCCGAAGGCACCCGATCGCCCGCTTTCCAGTGCATGCGGTCGATGCGCCGGATGATATGCTCCTTGATGACGCTGAAGCGCGGCTGATTCACGATGGGCGCCTTGCCGGACGATCATTGGATTATACTTGTATATACAATTAGAATCCAATACGGTATCTTCGCTGCATGTTCATGAGTGCCGATGTCCTGATTCGAAACGTCCGCATGGCGAGTTGCGACCCGGCGGTGCCGGGCGCGTGTGGCTACCTGGAGCGGGCCGCCGTCGCCGTGTCCGATGGCCTCATCGCCTGGCGGGGAGATTCCGCGGACGCGCCGCCAGCCCGTTCGGTGATCGACGGCGGAGGCGGCTGGCTTACCCCGGGGCTGATCGACTGCCATACGCACCTGGTGTACGCCGGCAGCCGCGCCGGGGAGTTCGCCGAACGATCGCAAGGCGTCTCCTACGAGGAGATCACACGCCGCGGCGGCGGCATTCTCGGTACCGTGGCCGCCACCCGCGCGGCCGGCGAGCGGGAATTGATCGCGCTTGCCCTGCCCCGCCTGCGGGCGCTCGCCAACGAGGGAGTCTGCACCGTCGAGATCAAATCGGGTTACGGTCTCGACCGCGCCAACGAACTCAAGATGTTGCGCGCAGCCCGCGCGCTGGGCGATCGCACCGGCCTTACGGTCAGCACTTCTCTGCTCGCCGCCCACGCCTTGCCGCCGGAGTTCGCGGGCCGCGCCGACGACTACATCGACTATATCTGCGAGGATATCCTGCCCACCGCCGCCGCCGAGAATCTGGCCGATGCGGTGGATGTGTTCTGCGAGGATATCGCCTTCAATGTGGACCAATGCGCCCGGGTATTCGAACAAGCCCGGCGGCTGGGCATTCCCGTCAAGGGCCACACGGAACAGTTCAGCCACACCGGTGGCAGCAGGTTGGTGGCTCGTTACGGCGGACTTTCGGTCGATCACCTGGAATATCTGCAAGCGTGCGATATTCCTCATTTGCTGGAACACAACACCGCCTGCGTACTTCTGCCCGGCGCTTTTTACACCCTCGGTGAAACCCGCAAGCCGCCGCTAGACCTGATTCGCGCCGCCGGTCTGCCCCTGGCGGTGGGTTCCGATCTCAATCCCGGCAGTTCGCCCATAGCCTCCCTGTTGCTGATCATGAACATGGCTTGCGTGCTGTTCGGCTGCACGCCCGAAGAAGCCTTGCTGGGCACTACCCGCTACGCGGCGGAGGCGCTCGGGCTCGGCGCCCGCAAGGGCCGGATTGCCGAAGGCTATGACGCCGACCTCGTACTTTGGGATATCGAAGAGCCAGCGGAACTCAGCTACGGCCACAATCTCGTGCGACCGGCAGCTATCTGGCGGGGAGGATGCCGTGCCAACGAAAGCTGACCCGAGCCCGCGGCGAGGCTGGGCGCGGTTTGAAGACGAATCCTTAAGCCGCTGGCGGCACTGGATGCGCGACTTGCCGGAAACCGAAAGCCTCGCCGGGAGTCGCGTATTGCTGGGTTTCGCCTGCGATGAGGGGGTGCGGCGCAATAATGGCCGCACCGGCGCCGCCGAAGGGCCGAAAAGTATTCGCGCGGCCCTGGCCGGGCAGGCCTTTCATCTCGACGCGCCCGTTTACGACGCGGGCGACGTCGTTTGCCGGGGAAAGGATATGGAGACCGCGCAGGCGCAATTGGGCGCGGCGGTTGCCGAACTCCTGTCGCGCGGAGCATCGCCCGTGTTGCTTGGCGGCGGGCACGAAATCGCCTGGGGCTGTCACCAGGGTCTGCGCGAATACCTCGACGCCACCGGGGGCACGCTTGGAATCATCAATCTGGACGCCCATTTCGATTTGCGCGACGCTGCCGACGGCGGCAACTCCGGCACTCCATTCCGACAGATCGCCGAGTGGAGCCAAGACCGGGGCGAGCCTTTCCGCTACCTGACGCTGGGGATCAATCCGGCGGCCAATACGCGGGCCCTGTTCAACTACGCCCGGCTGCGGGATGCGCGCTGGGTGGAGGACCGGTTCTGCACCGAAGAAAATCTGCCGATGCTGCACAAAACCATCGAGCGATTCGTCGTGACCGTCGATTACCTGTATCTCACTGTCTGCCTCGACGTCTTCTGCTCGTCCCAGGCCCCGGGCGTGTCCGCGCCGGGCGTCCCCGGAATTTCGCCCGTCGTCGGCATCGCCCTGATCCACTATATTAAGCGCGCCTGCGCCGCCGCCGGCGCGCGGCTGCTGTTGTTCGACATCGCGGAAATGAATCCGCGTTTCGACCGCGACGGCGTCACCGCCCGCCTGGCCGCGCGCCTGATACACGAATACCTTCTCAGCGAGGCAAGCGACCGGGCGTAGCGGCAGGAAACAAGGCGGATCGCGCGCGGACAAACAAGGGGGTCACTCCAGAGGCCACTTGCCGGCCTCGCGCCTGAAC
>JANQSV010000127.1 GCA_028279115.1 Pseudomonadales bacterium | reverse complement strand
GGGAAAGGAAAAGGAATCGGACGGGCAAGGCCGCGTAGTCCGGAGCGCCTCCAATTTCATGCCCGAACGGGCAGCGTCGCCCGTGCCCGCGAAAAAGTTTCTCCGGCTATCGATCCCGAAACCGCCCGAAATTTCTTCAATCGACCCTCAAGTCAAAGCATATGGTGTTGACGGATGGGTGTCCTGGGATCCCTCCTGGGATCCCAGGGATCCTGGATCCTTAATGGGTGTCCCAATATCTGATTCGGCGGCGGCGTGTGCGCAACAGATGGGCACCGAGCGCGAATGCGCTCAGCAGCACCGGCACGAGCAAGGTATTTAGCCATTGCAGGTTGGCGCCGAGACGTTCGATGTCTTCCGTCAATTGGAACTGTACGTCGCGTAGCCGGCGGCGCGTATCGATCATTTCCTGATTGAACCGGTCGATTTCGGGCGCGATCTGCTCAAGCGGCCCGCCTTCCTCGTTCTGGCTCAGACGTGCGACTTCGGCTTCGGTGTCCGCGAGCCGGGCCAGCAATTCGGCTTCTTCCTCGCGCAAGCGGTCGTCGGCCCGGCGCTGTATTTCAATGACCCGGTCGAACGACCGCGAATAGGCGCCGCGGCTGCGGATGCTCGCCAGGTTGGCGCCGCCGGCGAGATTGTCGAGCGCATTGATGATCATGTCGCCGTTATTGGCGAAAGGCTGGGGAATGCGCTGGCCGAGGAACTGGGCGACCTGCACCCACATGCGGTCCGACATCAGGTCGGTGTCGGCGAAAAGGAGGATGCTAACCGGCTCCGCCGACTGCGCGATGTGAGGAACGATTTCTTCTTCGGAGGTTTCGGCTTCTTCCGCATCTGCGCCCTCGTCCTGGGCAGCCACGGATTCGGCATCTGCTTCGACTTCATCGTCCGCCGTCGTTTCGGCGTCGGATTCGGCGTCTTCTTCGTCAACCACCGCGGTTTCTTCCTCTTCCTCCTCCGGATGACCGTCCGGAAATGCGGAGTTCACGACGCCGCTGATGCGCGCCGCCAGGGTATAGCTCTCTGCTGTGGGCTCGAATTCGTCGAACAGCAACGAAGGTTCGGTGATGTCCTGGATCAGCGCCGCTCCCATCAGCATGGAATTGGCGGAAGACTGCATCAGCGGCTCGAACAGCGTTTCTGCGCCTTCCGCCCTGGAAATGACTCCGGCCGAGGAGACGTTGATCGTCTCGAGCCGGCTGGTGATGATGTCGTCGCCGTCCAGATTGGCGCGCTGAATACCGAGCATGCCGAGATGGGGCTCGGGCCGCGAACCCTGGCCCATGGAAACGCGCAAGGCCAGGTTGCTGTCGGCGAGCACCTTGCTGCTATCGTATTCCACGCCCCAGGCCTCGAGCAGCCCCGGCAGGTCGGAACTCATGCCCGCCGGAACCAGGACGCCCTGCGGCGAGCGCGTCACCAGCGAATCGGCGTTGGGATCGAGAAAAACGATGGCTTCGCCGCCGCGCATGATGTGCTGGTCGATGGCGTAAAGCATCTGGTCGGACAGGTCGCGCGGATGCACGAGCATGACGATATCGACGTCTTCGTCGATGCTCTCGTCGAACTCGCTGATGCGGCGCACCTCGTACAACTGCCTGATGACGTCCATGACGAACCAGGGCTGAAGCATCTGCTGGGTGCCGGGATCGAAACCGCCGTCGACATCGAGTTCGGTCAGCAAGGCCACCACCGTGCGTTCGGGATTGGCCGCCTGGCTGATGAGCTTGACGAATTCGTATTCGAGGAAGGGCTCCTGGTCGGGCCGGATCAGCGGCATGGTTTCGGAGATGCGCAGGGTTTCCGGCGCCCCTTCCGGCAATTGCTGGGCCGCCACCAGGCCAAAATAGATAGCCTCGCCGCCCTGGGTGACGGGAACCGGCTGGATGCCGAACCGGTTGGCGAGGTCCTCGTCTTCGGAAAACGGTTCGGGATCGATCATGGTCAGCGACAGGCGGTCATTGCTCGCGATCACGATTTCCCCAAGCAGTTCCTGCACGCGGGTGGCGTAGGTGCGTATCTGGGGCACGTCCTCCGTGGCGGAATCCGAATAGAAGAATGTCAGTTCGACCGGCGTTTCGAGGTTCGAGACGATGTCCCGGGTCGCGGGAGCCAGGGTGAACAGCCGATCTTCGGTCAGGTCCAGGCGCCAGCCCGGCAGCAGGGAAATCACGGCAACCGCGAACAGCAGCGCGGTTGCGATCAGGACCAGTCCGACCAGTGATACCAGGCGTCCGGTTGTCATATTCCTATCTTCCTAATTCGCTTTCTTGATTTCGATAACGATCGCGCTGGCGAGCAGCCAGGCGGCGATGAACACGCTGAAATACAGTACATCCCGGATGTCGAGCACGCCCTTGGAAATCGAATCGAAATGCGTGAGGAATCCGAGCGCCGCCACCGCGTCGACGATTACCTGTGGCGTCCAGTCCGGAAATGCGTTGAGCAGGATCGGCGAGCCCATGATGACGAACAGGAAGCAGATGCTGACCGTCAGGATAAAGGCGATCACCGAATTGCGGGTACAGGCGGACATGCACGAGCCGATGGCGAGATAGGCCCCGGCCATGAACCAGCTTCCGATGTAACTCGCAACGATCACGCCATTGTCCGGGTCGCCGAGATAGTTCACCGTGATCCAGATCGGGAAGGTCAGCAACAGGGCGATTCCGGTCAGCGCCCAGGCGGCGAGGAACTTGCCGAGCACCGCGTCCGCCAGTCTTACCGGCAGCGTCAGCAACAGTTCGATGGTGCCGGTCTTGCGTTCGTCGGCCCACAAGGCCATGGCGATGGCTGGCACCATGAACAGATAGAGCCAGGGATGGAAGCCGAAGAAGGGAAGCAGGTCGGCCTGCCCCCTGGCGTAGAAGCCGCCGAGTTCGAACGTGAAGATGCCGTTGGTGATGAGAAAGATCACGATGAACACATAGGCCAGCGGAGTGGCGAAATAGCCCATCAGTTCGCGCCGGAAGATGATTCCCAAGTTTTGCATAAAGAGCATCTGCATCATGCCGCCTCCTGCCGGTTCGCGTCTTCGGTGACCGTGCGGAACACGTCTTCGAGTTGCCCGCGCCGCGCGTGGAACTCCTCGACGGGCCATTGCCGCTGCTGGGCGAGTTCGGAGATGCGCGCGAAAATCGGCTTGCCTTCCGAGAGAATCGTGAAACTCGCCTTGTCGAGGCGGTCCTGCTCGACGCCGGCGACTTCCGCCACGTCCGCCAGTTCCCGCGCGAGATCGAGTTCGCCGGCGAGCCGCACTTCAACCGCGTGGTGATAGCGCGAGCGTGCTTCGAGTTCGGCCGGCGTGCCGTCGGCGACGATCCTGCCTTCGTCGATGATGATTGCCCGGGTGCATACCGCGGTCACTTCCTCGAGGATGTGCGTGGAAACGACGACGATCTTGTCCCTGGCGAGGTTGCGGATCAGTTCGCGCACCTGGTTCTTCTGGTTCGGGTCGAGACCGTCGGTGGGCTCGTCGAGGATCAGCACCTTGGGATCGTGCAGAATCGCCTGGGCCAGTCCCACCCGGCGCTTGAATCCCTTGGACAAGGTCTCGATGGTCTGATGCGCGACCGTTTCGAGCGCGACGTCGCGCATGACGCCTGCTATGCGCCGGTCCGCCTCTTCGCCGCGAAAACCGCGGATGCGGGCGATGAAGCGCAGGAATTCCATCGTCGTCATGTCGCCGTAGCACGGCGCGCCTTCCGGCAAATAGCCGATCAGCGCCTTGGCTTCCAGCGGCTGCCCGCCGATATCGAAGCCGTCGATGGTGACGCTGCCGGCGCTCGGCGCGAGAAAGCCGGTAATGACTTTCATCGTGGTGGACTTGCCGGCGCCGTTCGGCCCGAGGAAGCCGAGCACCTCGCCTTCCCGGACCTCGAAACTCAGATCGTCTACCGCGACGACCTGATCGAATTTCCTGGTCAGATTCCTGATCTCAATCACTGTTTCCAAGATCCCCGGTCTATGCCCGAACTATGCCAGAAACATTTTGGCCCGCCCACGGGCACCTGTTTCAGGCACGCAATATAAGTATGCTTTCGCGGATTTTCAAGACGCGGCCCGGCCCGTGCAAGGGATGAGATGCGCTGCAGAATATTTCGGCGGCTAATAGATATCTTGACATAAATATGCTCTCTAAATATGCTTTTATGCATGCGAACCACAATCCACATTGACGACCACCTTTTCGCCGAACTGAAGAAAGCTGCCGCCGACACGGGGAAGACGCTGACCGCCATCATTCAAGATGCGTTGCGGGAGTCGCTGCGCAGGCGCCGCGCAAGCGTCCGGCCCAAGGTCGAGCTGCCGGTGTTTCATGGAACCGGCGTCATGCCCGGAGTAGACCTAAACGACTCCGCCGCATTGCTGGACCTGATGAAAGAAGGCAATGGTACTGCCTGATGTCAACATCCTCGTCTCGGCGTATCGCGACGACGCCCGGGAGCACGCTTCCTGCCGATTGTGGCTTGAAGGCGTGGTCGGCGGGGATGAAGCATTCGCTATTTCCGATTTGGTCTTGAGCGGATTCCTCCGCATCGTCACCCACCCCCGCATATTCGCGCTGCCGAGTCCTTCGGACCATGCGCTAGAATTCGCCAACGCGATCCGTTGTCAACCGCACTGTGTGCCCGCAAACCCCGGTCCGCGCCACTGGGAAATTTTCATGGGTCTCTATCGGGAAGCCGAAGTGTCCGGAAACCTGATACCGGACGCCTACTTCGCCGCTTTGGCTATAGAGAGCGGCTGCGAGTGGATTACGCTAGATCGGGATTTCGCGCGGTTTCGGGGCTTGCGATGGAGTCGGCCGCCGCAGAGGGAAATGACCGACACGTAGCGGGCGACGCGGCCCATCGAGTTTGGCCGCGAGCGCTGTCTGGAGTGTGCAGAGTGAGTGAGTTGCCAACCCGCCGTGTCATCCCTTGTCGCACCGTGATGGGTGTCCCATGCCCCACGTCCATGCGGGTTGACGGAGGTTCCCGAAACAGTATGATGAGAATTCCCGCAAGGATTGCAGTCTAGGAACCCCCATGAGCGATATTCGTCACGATTGGCGGCGCGCCGAGATCGGAGCGCTGTTCGATCAGCCCTTCAACGACCTGATCTTTCAGGCTCAGACCGTGCATCGGCGGTATTTCGACCCCAACAGCGTACAGGTGAGCACCCTGCTGTCGATCAAGACCGGCGCTTGTCCCGAGGACTGCAAATACTGCCCGCAAAGCAACCGCTACGACACCGGGCTGGAATCGGAACAGCTTATGGAAGTGGAACGCGTTCTCGAACGGGCGCGGGCGGCAAAGGCCGTCGGCGCGACCCGATTCTGCATGGGGGCCGCCTGGCGTTCGCCCAAACAGCGCGACATGGGGTCGGTGCTGGCGATGGTGGAAGGGGTGCGCGAGCTGGGAATGGAGACCTGCATGACTTTGGGAATGCTGACGGCGGGGCAGGCGCGGCAACTGGCGGACGCGGGTCTGGACTACTACAACCACAACCTCGACACCTCCCCCGAATACTATGGCGAGATCATCACCACCCGCGTCTATCAAGACCGGCTGGACACGCTGCGGCACGTGCGCGACGCCGGCATGAAAGTGTGCTGCGGGGGGATCGTCGGCATGGGTGAAAACGCCGCCGACCGGGTCGGACTGCTGCGGCAACTGGCGAACCTGCCGGCGCATCCGGAAAGCGTACCCATCAACCAGTTGGTCAGGATTGAGGGCACCCCGCTGGCGGACAGCGAAGACCTCGACCCCTTCGAATTCATTCGCACCATCGCGGTGGCGCGAATCCTGATGCCCGCCTCCCACGTCCGACTCTCGGCGGGCCGGGAGGCGATGAACGAACAGATGCAGTCTCTGGCATTCCTGGCCGGCGCCAATTCCATCTTTTACGGCGAGAAACTGCTCACCACAGCCAATCCTCCGGCCAACGAAGATCTGGCGCTGTTTGCAAAACTCGGTATCGAACCGGAGCCGGTTCACCCTCGCCGGCCAGACCTCAATTCCGACCGCTTTGCGCCGACTCGGATAGCTCCTGGTTAATCAATGCCAGCACGGCCTGGGCCAGTTCGTATTCCGGGTCAATATCGAGCGCCAGCGCGGTATGCTCGCGGGCCTCGGCCATCCGGTCGAGACGGAAATACGTGAGACCGAGATTCGTATGCACGGCATGGCTGTCGGGACGCAATTCGAGCATTGAGGTATACAGACCAAG
>JANQSV010000121.1 GCA_028279115.1 Pseudomonadales bacterium | reverse complement strand
ATGTCGGGGTCGAAGCGTACAGGGACGTATTCACAGCGTCCGCAAAACCCCGCGCCAGCCGGCGGCGACGGATTGAAGCCACTGACATTTTGACGCTAGAGCGGATTGTGGGTAGTATTCGTCGCTCGCTGATCGGCGACGGTTCGGTTTGCGATTTTGCCCAATAGCTCAATGGTAGAGTAGGTGACTGTTAATCACTTGGTTCCTGGTTCGAGTCCAGGTTGGGCAGCCAGATTTCCAGGAGTCAAGACATGCGATCCCTTCTCTTCACCCTTCTGCTCAGCCTGACCGCCGCGGCTTCAGCCCAGGATAATCCCGTCGTCGTCATGGAAACCAGCATGGGTTCCATCGTCATCGAATTGTGGGAGGACCGGGCGCCGGCCACTGTGGAGAACTTCCTGCGTTATACCGACAACGACTTCTTCAGCGACCTGATCTTCCATCGGGTGATCCCCGGATTCATGATCCAGGGCGGCGGAATGGACGAGAACCTCGTACAGAAGCCCGCCTACGACCCGATCGTCAACGAGGCGCAGGCCGGCGTGGGCAATGACCGCGGCACCATAGCCATGGCGCGGACCAACGTAGTCGACAGCGCCACCAGTCAGTTCTTCATCAACCTCGTCGACAACGACTTCCTCAACCATACCAACCGAACGCCACAGGGCTTCGGCTATGCCGTCTTCGGCGCCGTGATCGAGGGAATGGACGTGGTCGACGCGATCGCCGCGGTGGAGACCGCGCCCGGCCGGGGCGGACACCAGAATGTGCCGGTGGAACCGGTCACCATCGTCTCGGTGAGCCGACGGTAAATCGACCGGCTATTTCTTGAAAAGACGAGTGACGTTTTCCTGTTGCGGCAAGGCGGTTTCGGGTTGCGTGTTCCATAGCGGATCGATGACCTCTTCCTTCGGGTCGAAACCGTCCACCGCCTCTTTCAGCACGAACTGAATCTCCTCCAGATCGAATTCGCCGCAGGCTTGCTTGAGCCGGGCCAACAGCGTTTCGAGCCGCTCCCAACCCAGGGTTTCCTCTTCCGCGCGCAAGATCTTGGGATGCTCGGTACCGGTCACGGATTCGCCGATCATCAATTCCTCGCGCAGTTTTTCGCCCGGCCGCAGGCCGGTGTATTCGATGGCGATGTACCCGCGATAGGTATTGCCATCCCGTACGTCGTAGCCCATCAGGTGAATCATCTTGCGCGCCAGGTCGACGATCCGGATCGGCTCGTGCATGTCGAGCACGAATACGTCGCCGCCGGCCGCCATCGAGCCGGCCTGGATCACGAGTTCGGCCGCTTCCTGCACCGTCATGAAATATCGCGTCACTTCGGGATGGGTGACCGTCACGGGCCCGCCCGCGCTGATCTGGCGCCGGAACAGGGGCACGACCGAACCCGAGGAACCGAGCACGTTGCCGAAACGCACCATGCTGAATTTCGTCGCGCCGCCGCCCTGGGCCATTGCTTGCAGAACCTGTTCCGCAAGCCGCTTGGTCGCGCCCATGTAATTGGTCGGGCGCACCGCCTTGTCGGTCGAAATCAGCACGAAATTGCTGACGCCGTGCTTGCGCGCCGCCTGAGCCGCGACCAGGGTGCCGAAGACATTGTTGCTGACGCCTTCGAAGATGTTCTTTTCCACCATCGGCACCTGCTTGTACGCGGCGGCGTGGTAGATCGTTTCGATGCGGAAGGTCTCGATCAGGTTTTCCATGTGGCCCCGATTGCAGACCGAGCCAAGCAGGGCGACGATTTCGATTCGGGCTGCGCTTTCGTTCGCCTCTTCCGCTGATTGCTCTCGTGTGCCCAGGCGCTTGCGCAATTCGTTTTCGATTTCATAGAGACCGAACTCGGAAGAATCGAGCAGCACCAGGCGGGCCGGGTTGACGTTGATGATCTGCCGGCAAAGCTCGGAGCCGATCGAACCGCCGGCGCCGGTCACGAGCACGGACTTGCCCGTGATGCAGGCGCCGAGCAGACGCTGGCCCGGCGGCACGATGTCGCGCCCGAGCAGATCCTCGATGTCGATTTCCCGCACTTCGTGTACTTCCACCTTGCCCGACACCATGTCGAACAGGTCGGGCACCGTCTTTACATGCACCGGCAGATGTTCGAGCCGATTGATGATCTCCTTGCGTTCGTCGTGAGTGGCCGAGGGAATCGCGAGCAGAATCTGGCGCGCCGACCAGGTTTCGATGAGTTCGTACAGCGATTTGGGGCTATAGACGCGAATGCCGTGCACCGTGCTGCCGATCATGCGATGGCTGTCGTCGACGAAAGCCACGGGCAGATACTGGTCTCCGCTTTGCAAGGCAACGAGCAATTGCATGCCGGAAGAGCCTGCGCCATAGATGATTACCGGTTCCTTCGGCCTGAAGTTCTGGATCAGCGCCTGGGTCATGGCCTTGACCAGAAAACGGCTGCCGCCGGTGAACAGCAGGGCCAGCATCCAGAAAATCGGAAACAGCGAATAGTCGAGCGCCTCGGGCGGCAGGGAAAGGAAACAGGCAGCGGCAACGAGACAGGTGGCGAAAGTCACCGCCTTCAGCAACTGGAAAACGAATTGCAATCCCAGGTAGAGAACCAGCGCCCGATATACGCCCATGCGCATGAAGACGAGCAGGCTGGATGCGACAGCGGCGGCAAGATAGGCTTGGAACAATTGACTTTGCGCGCCGAAATCGCCGCCGAGCAGGCCGAAGGAAAGCGACAGCGCCGCGACCAGCATGACGGCGTCCGCCAGCAACAGCCCGACCAGCTTGACGGTGCGGGAAAGTGGAAAATTGTACAAATGCATTCGATTATCGATCTTGTTCCGTGGCGGGCGTCCCGCCGCCGAGGCGCAACGAAAGCAACACCAGCGGCGCCAGCCCAACCAATGCCAGCGGCATGCCCCATTGTGGCCGGATCACCGTCCCCCATGCAAGCGGCGCCAGCCACAGGCAATTAAGCGCCAGAATCGCCAGCGTCACCCGGCCGTGACTGCCAAGCCGCGCGACCGCGTGCTGATAAGCATGACAACAATGCCCTTCATACCACCTGTCGCCCCGGACAATCCGGCGAACAAGCGTCACAGTGGCGTCGCTGACAAAAACGCCAAGCAACAGCAGCCAGGTCCAGACAGTCATGCTGCCATGCTGCATGCTCAGCAATGCCAGCACCCCGAGACCGAAGCCGATGAAATTGCTGCCGGCGTCACCCATGAAAATCCGCGCCGGCGGCCAGTTCCACGCGAGAAACCCCAGCGCCAGCGCACCGAATCCTGCGCTCAACAACCCCAATACGACATCGTCTGCCGAAACCCCAATCATGAAACCCAGCACCGAGACGAATACAAGTTCGCTCGCCGCGAGCCCATCGATGCCGTCCATGAAGTTATAAAGATTGAGCAGCCAGACCAGGGCCAGCACCGCCAACGCATCAAGCAAAAGCGACTCGCCAAGCGCAAAGAAATAAAAATCTATCGAAGGCGCTCCCCCCAGCCACGAAACCGCCCAGATCACCGCCGCGAATTGCGCCGGCATACGCCAACCCAGCGACAACTTCCAGAGATCGTCAAGCAGTCCCACCAAGGCGACAAGGGCGCCGCCGGCCAGGGCCAGAAACTCACCCAACGGAATACTGCCCTGCAAATAACACGCGCCGGCATAAACCAGAAACAGCACTGCGATGACAACACCGCCCCCGACCGGCTTCGCTTCCTCGTGCAAACTGCGGGATCCGGGAACGTCCAGCATCCCGCCACGCAGCGCATAACGCCGAATTGCGCCGGTTAACAAAAAAGAGGCGATGAACAGCCCGCTGAGAACGAACGCAAGCAACATGAGGCGGGTTCATGAAAAAGAAACGATTATATCCCGCGGCAGCAGCAATGCTCATTTTGGCGAAGAGATTCTGCGACTTCGCTTCGCTACGCGCAGAATGACGAAGTGGGGGTGCTTCGCTACGCGCAGAATGACGTCTTTCTGTATCTGCACTGCGTGAGTCGCCGTCTGGCGGGTTGTGTGCAGCGGGCGTGCGAGGGTGAGGCCCGGTCGGCGCAGCCGACAAGAAGCAACGCTTCTTGAGGGCCGAACGACTGGCCATGGATGGCCAGGCTGGGGATGGTCGAAGCCTCAAAATTTGCGCCAGGGACGGCTTGCACAATCAAGCAGAATGCAGTCAGCGTCTGAATTCGGAAAAAATTCGGGCGCTTGCGGATGGTCCGCAAGCGCCCGAGGCAAATTACTCGCTTTCCAGCACGATCCGGTCGCGATTCCGCTCCAGCGTGCCCGGCCCGATGCCCTTGACTTCCATCAATTCGTCGACAGTCTTGAAGGCGCCGAACATCTCGCGATAGGCGACGATTTCCTGGGCCTTGACCAGGCCCACGCCGTCCAGCGCGGCGGCGATGGCGGCGGCATCGGCGGAGTTGATGTCGATCTGCACCATTTCCCCGGCGCCGGCAACCGGGTCGTCGGCGGCCAGACTCGCGGGAGTGGCGAGCAGTGAAAGCAGAAAAATTGCAATGGCAAACCAGTTGATCTGGGTCATGGTCGTATCCTCATCCGTAGTGAAAAAAAGAAACAGCCTTGCGGCTGCTCAAAAGATTAGTACGGATTCGGCGAATTGCCTGAAACGGCGGACACAAATTCGGCGAGCGCCGCCCGCGGGTTTTCTGCGCGGGTAATGGGACGCCCGACCACCAGGTAATCCGCGCCGGCGGCGACAGCTTCGACCGGCCCCATGACACGCTTCTGATCGCCGCGCACATCGCCGGGGCGACGGATTCCGGGCGTTACCAGCAGAAATTTCCGAGGCAGTTTCTTGCGCAACGTGGCGACTTCGCCAGCCGAGCAGACCACGCCGCCGAGATGGGCCTCATGACACAGGCGGGCGAGCCGCAATACCTGCTCCCGGGACGTGTCCCGCACTCCCAACTGTGAGAGATCCCGATCGTTCAGGCTCGTGAGCACCGTAACGCCGATGATGTGCGGACGCCGGCAGTCGGCGCCCGCGAGCGCCCCGGCGGCGGCTTCGAGCATCGCTCTGCCGCCGGACGCATGCACGTTCAACATCCAGACGCCAAGCTCCAGCGCCGCGGCCCGTACGGCGCCGGCCACGGTGTTGGGGATGTCATGAAATTTAAGATCGAGGAAGATGTCGAAGCCGCGCTCGCCGACTTTCTTCACCAGGGCGGGACCGCAGGAGGTGAACAGTTCCTTGCCTATCTTTATCCGGCAATTATCTGGATCGATCCGGTCCAGCAGGCGCAGAACTTCCTTTTCCGCGGCAAAATCGAGCGCGACGATTATGCGCTTGTGGTTTTCTTCAGCTGTTCTCATTCTGTCAAGTTGTGCGTGCCACCCTTGGCGCGAGGTTGGTGGCTTCGATTATCCCTGGTCTCGACAGTCCAGCCGCCAAGCACAGTTTGGCATCGTTCAGGCCGCGCACGAAGCTGGCGCTTCGTAAACGCTTGCCTTCACCCTTATCGAACCGTTCGGCTCTCAAGAAGCCGCGCTTCTTGTCGGCTGTGTCGACCGAACCTCACTCAGCCTTGAGTCGTTCGATTTCCTGCCGGGCCGCGGCCAGTTGCCGGGACAGTTTCCTGATCCGGCTGTTCCTCCGGAATCCCTGGAAAAGGCGCAGACCCAGCAGGAGCCCCAAAGCGCCGCCGATGACGAACGCGCCGAGAATCCAGATCGAGACGGCTTGCGGCGGCAGCCGCCAGTCGCCCAAGCCGACCGCCACTTGGGTGTCGTTGTACCAGGCAAAAGCCACCGTGGCGACGAATACGCAAACTACGAAGAATCCAGCCAGCAATCGCTTCAATGTGCGCATGAGTGGACGCGCGAATTCCTTGCCGGACGCCGCCGGCCCGACAATCAGAAGCCTGCGGCCCCTTCGGCCAGCATGCTGTCGTTCACCCGCTCGCGCAGTTCCTTGCCGGGCTTGAAATGCGGCACGTATTTGCCGGGCAGCGATACCGGAATGCCGGTACGGGGATTCCTGCCCACGCGCGGCAGGCGATAGTGCAGGGAAAAACTGCCGAAACCGCGAATCTCGATCCGACGCCCCCGCGACAGCACCCACGCCATGTGATCCACGGTCGCCTTGACCGCAAGTTCCACATCCTTGGACGGAAGCTGGTCCTGTTTCGCGGCAATCTGATCGATCAATTCGGATTTCGTCATTACACTCTATCCGTCTTCCTTTGGGCTATCCTTGTTCATCTGCGCCTTGATCAGGCCACCGATCGTACCGGGCGACACCTCTTCCGCCTCCTGGCTCTTGTGCTGTTTGATCGCTTCTCTTTCCTGATCGATTTCGACCGCCTTGATCGACAAGTTCAACGCGCGGTTCTTGCGGTCGACTCCGACAATCTTCACCTCGACTTCGTCACCGTCGTTCAACTCGGTGCGCGCGTCCTTGACTTTTTCGCGCTTGATTTCGGAAGCCTTCAGTATACCTTCCATTTCATCGCCCAGCGCGATAATCGCCGCCTTGGCTTCCACCGAAACCACGCGTCCCTTGACGATGCTGCCGACGCTGTTGGAGGAAATATAGTTTGAGAACGGATCGTCGCCGAGTTGCTTGATGCCGAGCGAGATGCGTTCGCGCTCTGGATCGATCGACAGGATGACGGTTTCGATTTCCTGGCCTTTGCCGAATCGGCGCACCGCATTCTCACCCGACTCGTCCCAGGAGATGTCCGAAAGATGCACGAGGCCGTCGATACTGCCTTTCAGGCCGATGAAAATGCCGAAGTCCGTGATCGACTTGATCGCGCCCGAAATGCGGTCGCCCTTGCTGTGCTCCTCGGCGAATCGTTCCCAGGGATTCTGATGGCATTGCTTGATGCCAAGCGAGATACGGCGGCGCTCCTCGTCGATGTCAAGCACCATGACTTCGACTTCGTCGCCGAGTTGCACCACCTTCGACGGGTGGATATTGCGATTGGTCCAATCCATCTCGGAGACATGCACCAGACCCTCGACGCCCTCTTCGAGTTCGGCGAAACAGCCGTAATCGGTGACGTTGGTAACCACGGCCTTGACCCGGGTATGAATGGGATAACGCTTCTTGATGGCGATCCAGGGATCTTCGCCCATCTGTTTCAGTCCGAGCGAGACGCGGCTGCGGGCGCGGTCGTACTTGAGAATCTTGACTTCGAGTTCGTCGCCTACATTGACGATTTCGGAAGGGTTCTTGATGCGCTTCCAAGACATGTCCGTGATATGCAACAGGCCGTCAACGCCGCCGAGATCGACGAAAGCGCCATATTCCGTGAGATTCTTGACCACGCCCTTGATGAACATGCCCTCTTCCAGTTTCTCGAGCAGGGCTTCGCGTTCTTCCGAACTGACCGATTCGAGCACGGCGCGGCGGGAG
>JANQSV010000113.1 GCA_028279115.1 Pseudomonadales bacterium | reverse complement strand
AGCCGAGCCCGAAGCCTACAGGGAAGTATTTACGGCGTCCGCTGAACCCCCCGCCAGCCAACGGCGACTCACATTGTGCAGAATCGAAATCCGTTTATTTGACGGGCTTGTGCTCGCCACCCCTGTCGCAACTTTTTTCTTGCATAATTCTGCCGATGGCGTAAGTTCGGCGAATACAGCGCGTGGATTTGTGAGGAGGGGGTCGTGAAAACCCGAACTTCGACGCCAACGTTTGCAGGCCTATTGCTTGGCCCCGCCATTTTGCTGCTCAGCCAGGCCGGAATTGCCCAGTCGGGCGAAGTCGACCGCACGGAACATGGGCATCCCGATCTGCAAGGCACCTATACCTACCGGACGCTGACCCCGCTCAATCGCCCGGCGGAACTTGCCGACCGCGAGGTGCTGAGCGAAGCGGAGGCCACCGAGTGGGAGGCCTACGAAAACCGTCGCCAGAATCGCGACCTGATCATCGACTCGGTCGGCGGAGCAGGTTATCCGCCCGGCGTGATCTCCTATAACGAGTTCTGGTACGAACGTGGAGTCGAGACCATCCGCGACCGACGCACTTCGTTGATCTACGATCCGCCGGACGGGCGCATGCCGGCGTTGAACGAGTCCGGCCAGGAACGTGCCCGCATGCGCTCCGACGTGCGCGCCAACAGCATCGGCCCGGAAGCGCGCACCCTGGCGGACCGCTGCCTGATGAGCGGCGGAGCGGGACCGCCACTGATTCCAGGCTCGTATAACAACAACATCCAGATCGTGCAGACCGCCGATCACGTGATGATTCTCAGCGAGATGATCCATCGCGCACGGGTCATCCGCTTCGACGACGAGCACCAGACCCGCCGCGTCAAATGGGACGGCGATTCCATAGCCCGCTGGGAAGGCGACACTCTTGTGATCAATACGCGCCATTTCTACTACGACCAGAACAGCCGTGCGGGCGCTTCGCGTGAAACGACGATCGAAGAACGCATCCGCCGGATCGACGCGGATACGCTCGATTACGATTTCACCATCGAAGACCCGATGACCTGGGACGTGCCCTGGTCGGCGAAGTTCCCGCTGCGGCGCATAGAGGATCCGATCTACGAATACGCCTGTCACGAGGGCAATCACGGCCTGCACGGCATTCTCGCCGGCTGGCGCCGACTTGAGTCCATGGGCCTCCCCGGCGACGACAGCCAGCCCCAAGTGGCGGATACCGAATAATCAAAGCGCTGAACAGGGAAATACTTCCGGAGACTCGTGTAGGGGCGGCGCATGCGTCGCCCTTCGCATTTGGAACACGGCCTTATGCGTCTTTCATGGAATGAAACAAGAGCAAGAGCTGCCGCCTTTGCGGACGAATGGCGCGACGCCGCATACGAAAAGGGCGAGACGCAGAGCTTCTACAACGATTTCTTTCGAGTTTTCGGCGTCAAGCGGCGTAGCGTGGCGCGCTACGAGGAGCACGTCGCCAAGCTCGACAACCGCTCCGGCTTCATCGACCTATTCTGGCCGGGGATGCTGTTGGTCGAACAAAAGAGCGCCGGACGCAATCTTGAACGGGCCTACGGTCAGGCCGGCGAGTACTTCGACGCGCTGCCGGAGCGGGATCGCCCGCGCTATATCCTCGTCAGCGATTTTCAGAACTTCGAACTCCATGACCGCGATGAGCGGGAGACGGTCTCGTTCGCACTCCCTGATTTGCCGCGTCATATCGAGAAGTTCGGCTTTATCGTGGGCGTTCAGCGCCGGACCTTCCGCGATCAGGACCCCGCCAATGTCAAGGCTGCGGAACTTGTCGGCAAACTCCACGACGCGCTCGAAGCCGTGGGCTATCAAGGTCACGACCTGGAGTGTTTTCTCGTTCGAATCGCATTTTGCCTATTCGCCGATGACACCGGAATCTTTGAGTCCCGCGACATCTTCTTCGATTTTCTCGAATCACGGACACGGCAAGATGGTTCCGACCTCGGTTCGTCGCTGTCGCAACTTTTTCAGGTATTAGATACCCCGGTCGAAAATCGGCAGAGTACTCTTGATGAAGACTTGGCCGCTTTCCCCTATGTGAACGGCCAGCTTTTTGACGGGCCATTGCGAATCCCCGCCTTCGATTCGTCGATGCGCGAGATGCTGCTGGACGCCTGCCGCTTCGACTGGTCAAGAATCTCGCCCGCGATCTTTGGTGCGCTGTTCCAGTCGGTGATGGACCCGCAAGAACGCCGAGCGCAAGGTGCACACTATACGACCGAGAAGAACATTCTGAAGGTGATCGAGCCATTGTTCATGGACGATCTCCGCGTTGAGTTCGAGAGACTTCAATCCCGCAAAGACAGTCGCCGCCGCAACGATCTCATTCAGTTCAAGAACAAACTGGGAGAATTGAAGTTGTTCGATCCCGCCTGCGGCTGCGGCAATTTCCTTGTCATCGCCTACCGCGAACTGCGGCAGTTGGAAATCGAAGTCCTGAGGGCGCTGGGAACACAAGACGAACTCGACGTGACCACGCTTTCGAATATCGATGTGGACCAGTTCTACGGGATCGAAATCGGCGAGTTCCCCGCGAGGATCGCCGAGACCGCGATGTGGATGATGGATCATGTCATGAACAATCAGTTGAGCCTGGAATTCGGCAAGACCTTCACCCGCATTCCGCTTAAGAAGTCTCCTCATATTGCCCATTGCGATGCGCTGGAAACGGACTGGTCCGATTTCCTGCCGTCCGATGAATGTTCGTTCGTGTTTGGCAATCCGCCTTTCATCGGCGCGAAGTACCAGACCGATGAGCAGCGCGATCAGGTTCGCCGAGTCGCCGACCTCCACAAGAGCAGCGGTACACTCGATTACGTCGCCGCCTGGTTCATTAAGGCGGGTGAATACGTTAAAGGCGGCAAGGCCCGGATCGGTTTTGTCGCAACAAACTCCATCACCCAAGGCGAACAAGTCGCGCAACTTTGGCCTGTCTTGTTCGAACGTTGCGGGCTGGAAATCGCTTTCGCCCACCGCACCTTCGCCTGGGGCTCGGACGCCCGCGGCAAGGCCCAAGTGCATGTCGTCATTCTCGGACTCGACCAGCGAGAAGCGGCACGGCCTGAGAAACGGCTGTTCAGCTATTCCGACATCAACGGAGACCCCGAAGAAAGCCATCACACCGCGCTCTCGCCGTACTTGTTCGACGCCGACGGGCTGTCTGATCCGCATATGGTGGTACGGGAGGAGAGTTCGCCGATCAACGGCATGGGCAAGCTGATCATCGGTTCCAAGCCCATCGATGGCGGCAATTACATCTTCAACGCAGAGGAACGCTCCGAGTTTCTGGTCGCCGAGCCCGAAGCGCCGCCTTTCGTTCGTCCCTTCGTGGGCGCCCGGGAGTATCTGCAAGGAGGCGAGCGATGGATTCTGGCATTGCACGACGCTTCGCCGGCTGCGCTCGCGAAGATGCCCCGCGTGCGGGAACGGGTCGCCGCTGTTCGCGCCTATCGGCAGGACAGCAAGAGTGGACCAACTCAAAAACTTGCCGAGACGCCGACGCTCTACCATGTCAACGTGATTCCCTCCGCGCCGTTTCTGGTGATTCCCAAAGTTAGTTCGGAGCGCCGCCAGTACATACCTATAGGCTGGTTGGAACCGCCAACGATTCCAAGCGATCTTGTGTTTGTCCTCCAAGGTGCGACATTGGCCGACTTCGCGCTGCTGACTTCGGCGATGCACATGGCATGGCTGCGCCATTTCGGAGGACGACTGGAGAGCCGTTACCGCTATTCAATCGGACTCGTCTACAACACCTTCCCGACACCCCCAAAGACCGCCAATTTGACCAAACTCGAACGCTTCGCCAAGGCCGTACTCGACGCTCGTGCCACGCACTCCGGCGCGACCCTTGCTGAACTCTACGACCCCGATCTGATGCCGCCTAATCTCCTTAAGGCGCACAAATCCTTAGACCGCGCCGTGGACCGCCTCTACCGACCCAAAGGCTTCGCCTCCGAACGCGAACGAGTCGAGCATTTGTTTTTGCTGTATGAAAGGGCGTATGAGCCACTGACAGCAGAGATGAAAAAAACAGGGCAACGAAAGCGGCGACGGCAACGAAAATAGATGGCAGTGAAGCAATAAGTGATGCCCAACCCGATTACGTTAAAACTAGGCTCTATACGCTTTCCATTGCATATTGGAGAACCAAAGTGATCGTGGGCCGCTACTTTGAAGGCGATGACATAAAAGTGGCATGGAAACAGCACGATGTCTATTACGAAGCACTTGGAATCATAATCTCGACGTGCAACAAACACGTCAATACCGCACGAGCTATTCTACAGACTTCCGTGCAACCCGAATGGGGAAGTGTGGAGACTTGCGACCATAGAACTCTTCAGGATGCTCATGATCGTCTTGCAGCGGTCTGGCGAAGTCAGAACGATTTCAGACAGAGCAGCCTGATTTCAGATGACAATAGGAGCCTGGATGACGTAAAAAATTTGTGGCTTGGCTGGTTGCGCAAAGAAATGGAAGATTGGTATAACTTCCCACCCCTGACTAATTTAGTTCAGGTCATCCTGGCAAATCAAAACAAACACCCCGGACGTTTGGCCGAGATAGAACTCAGCATTGTCATTATGGATAGGTTTCCACAAGTGCCGTGGAATCGTGAAGATTATGACTCATTTAAACAATACTTGGAAAATTTCGAAGCATAATCGCTGCTTTCATAATCAAAATTCACCCCGGAGCGCTCATGCGCGATTTCATTGAGTACTTTTCTGCTTTATGACGAAATATAGGTGCTATTGCTTTCGTGACCGACGTGAAAACGCCGGAAGTAACAATGTGGAAGGCAACGCAATTTGATCTGTGCGGCTCAATCTCTTCAAAGCACGGGATCTTGGTTTGTTTTCTGAATTGAGTATCTCGAACTCTCTTTCTCTAAACAGTTCCAGGATAACCTTGTCAAGATCAAAGAATCTTGCGGCTGTTTCGTTGGCGATTTGATGATGTAAAGCATCTATTGAAATCGGTTGTTCCGACACAAGTCTAAACAATTCTGTTGGTAAAGTTCCCAATAATTGATTATGAAGTTCTAATGCGTCGTTTTCATTGAACCTAAATAATGGCATTGTCGTATCATCCAGTATTCCATCAAAACCCAACATGCCGAATCCGCCAATGCCAAAATGCAAACAAGTATTATAGTTATTCCAATGTTGTTGGATCATAACATCACGAGCTGTTGGATGGTTGGAAAGATGTAGAAACCATAAAGCCCGCCGGGACTTGCTAGGCTTAATAAAAAATGGAGTATCGAATTTCGCTCCGGTAATTTGACGTACGTGACCTCGCAGAATTCTTTGAGCCAAGGCTTTGCTTTCATCACTTTCTTGACTAAGGATCAACTCACGCTTTTTAACATCTCCTAGCTGTAATCGCATTAATGCCTCGGATACATCACTAGGATTTCTTAGAAAATTAACAAGCGCATCCGCAGCGAACGTAAGAATAACTTCAGCAGCTCGTAATTCACTAAAAATACGTGAAACAAGCGCCAACCCTACCTGAGAGTACCCAGTCTGATCAAGAAGAAAGATTGCACGACCAGCGGTAGGTTGCCTAATCTTTATTGTCCTAATAATTTCATCAACTTCATTTTCAAAAAGGCCAGTTCGGATGACAATCTGCTTCTCATCGAGATTATAGTCACGATCAGAAAGTACTTTGCGAAGGTGATCCGTATGAGCTGCTTCCTTATCAACGAAATAGAACTTGCAATCGACACGTAGTGGCTTGCGCCTATTTTGATTTAACCGAACTTTTGCTTCACTAGTCTCTTCCAGCATTATCAAAGGTGTACCGGGAATAACACCGCTTCCTTTGGAAAATAGTCCGCCTCCGGCAAATCCATCAACAAGATCTAACTTAAATTCCTCTCGGTTTGGAATGACGTTTAACTTGTCGAAGTATGCCCGCAGATAACTGCGCAAAACTTTCAGTTTTGCGTCGCTATGTGACTCGATCTGTGGTGGTCGTTCGTCAGGATGCCACTTGAATGAGTCGGACATATTCCCTCCTTGGACGATATGGCATTTCGTTATGCTCCACTCCCTCAAGTTCACGACCATACTCTTTGGGTGTGCGTCCCCCCCATTGCTTAAAGAAAAACGGCACGCTCTCTCGTTCGCACTGGTCACGAATATCACAAACCCATTCAATTTGCATTGGCCGGGCTTTTGGGCCGCTTTCCCCCCCTACAATGACCCAGGAAATGCCTTCAAGATCCATTTCGCCCAGAGGACCTAGTAGCGGTTCAATCGAAAGAAAGCGAACTGATGCTGGTGTTGACCTCAAATGTTGAATTCTGACCTTGGCGTTTTCATCTTCCACTGACACTCCACACCAGATATGCTGCGGTGCTGCTCCAGTAGGATATCTTCTTCGCAGATATTCGCGCATAAGTGAACTTCGCTTCGTCAACACTTGATAGATGTGGTGATCGACTCGTTCCATTTGTTCAAATACATCGTCTATAAAATTGCGCGGAATGTCCTTGTGAAAAAGGTCACTCATCGAGTTAACAAAAATCATGCGGGGCTTACGCCATCGCGCTGGTTGATCTAGGCGCGATGGCCACCAACGCAGATCGAATCCCTGTTCATAAGGATGGCCGCTTATGCCGCGCCACCTTTCGGCGAAACGCTCCGCGTAGCAATTGTCGCACCCGCGCGTGACCTTGGTGCATCCCGTCACTGGGTTCCATGTAGCGTCTGTCCACTCAATCTCGGATCTATCGGCCATGCGACCACCTCATTTCGAATCCCTTACCGTACGAAGGCGCAACGACTCTATCCTACGTCACCGAATCCATACAAGAAAAAGTTTCTAAGGCACACACTAAGTGCTATAGTATGTAGTGCGCTAGCAGGAGCGGAGAGCAAACGGATTGCGCACATTTGGGACCAAACGTTTCATGCGGTTTGCGCGGCGCGAAGGAATCTCGGACGCTACGCTTTGTGACGTCATGTCACGTTGCAGTCGAGGACAGATCGATGCCGACTTGGGCGGCGGCGTAATCAAGCAGCGCATAGCGCGGCAGGGGGAAGGCAAGTCCGGGGGTTATAGAGCCATCCTCCTTTTTCAAGCTGGGGATAAGTCGATATTTGTGCTTGGGTACGCGAAGAGTGGGCAAGACAACATCAACAAGGCTGAACTCAAGGCCTTTCGCCTGCTCGCCGAGACCATGCTGACAATGGACAAAGACGATGTTGATGCCGCAATTACGAACGGCACGATCTTCGAGGTGATTTGCGATGATGAAATGCTACAAGAGCGACGCCTTCTCGGCGGTTCACGAAACGGCGCTCGGCCTGACGGAAGCGGGGGTCATGCCGAAGCGGACGATGAAGGTTTTCGATGAACTTTGTCTCACTCCAGTGGAAGAGTTGTCTCCGGAACAGATTCGCGCAATTCGAGAGCGAGAGAACGCGAGTCAGGCGGTGTTCGCCAGGTATCTGAACGTGACCGCGGGATTGGTCAGCCAATGGGAGCGGGGCGAAAAGCGCCCTCGCGGCGCATCGCTGAAACTTCTGACCCTGGTCGAAAAGAACGGGCTGGACGCGGTTACCTGAAAGCACGAGACACAATTCGCGTGCGGTAGCACGAAAACGAAAAGTCCTTCGCGCTAGAGTTCCCTTTCCATCCTTCCATGGCGCACATGAAGCACTTCGACCACGTCTTCGTCGACAAGATACAAGACACGGCAATCGCCTACGATCAAATTACGAATGCCTTTCCCGACATCCCTGTCCTCGGGCGCGATCGGGCATCGTTCGGCCAATACATCGAGCTTTTCTATCGCGGCCATAATCCGCTCATAATGTGCAAGAGCGTTCTGTGGCGAGTCTTCGGCAATCTGCAGATAGCGGCGCGTCAAGTCGTTTTCGGCGGTGGGCTTGATTTCAATCCGATACTTCTTCAACGCGCGATTCCATGCTTCGCCTCAAATTCGGCGGCGAATTCCGCCAGCGGCCTTCCTTGCTCGGACAGGGCCCGCCTGATGTTCTGCAAACTTTCGGCATACTCAGCCAGTTCGGCCATGCGTTCGTAGGCTGCGGCATCTTGTACGACAAGCGTGGCTTTGCCGTTTACCGTCAGCAGTTCCGGCCGTTTGCTCTCGGCGAGGCGCTTGATGTGCGCCGCCGGTTTTCGACTGAATTCGGTCACTGTATGAACATCGGAACTGCGAAACATTGCTGCCTCCTGGTCGGAGAATAATCGTATTATTCCCTGTTTACACTAAATTGCGATCTCCCACAAGAAAAGTCTGCGTCGCTCTCATACTTCAGGTACGCAACAGTCGGAATTTGCCAGATATTTCCGCAATTGCCGATTCGACTGCTGGGATGAGCGGCAAACATGTGCGGGCGAGAATGATGTCGATGAAAAAACACGCATTGCCCCTGGCGGTGACTTTTTCGGCCTTGCTGGCTTTCGCCGGCGGCGTCGTGGGCCAGGGCGCGGACGGCGCCGCTGGCGGCAGCCGATCATGGTCGCCGAACTCGGGCCGCAGGTCGGCGAGCGGGTTCCGGATTTCGAGATGGTGGATCAGTTCGGCAACATGCACGATCTCGAATCGGTCATGGGTCCGAATGGCGCTATGTTGCTGTTCCATCACTCGGCGGACTGGTGACCCTATTGCAAAGCGCAACTCGATTTTACCGCCTGGCCGAGCAATACGCTGGTCGGCATGGGCGCGAGGTTTTCCATCGCCATAGAAGTGCGTCCCGGCGAGAACATGCACGTCTACGCGCCGGGCGCGGAAGACAACGGTTACCGGGTAATCGGCCTGGAACTTGCGCCTTCGGAGATGTACCGGCTCGAGCCGGTGGAATACCCGGATTCGGAGATCTACTATTTCGCGCCGCTCGACGAATATGTGCCCATATTCCAGGAGCCGTTCACGATCTTGCAGGAAGTCGTGATGGCGGCGACGCCGGAAACCGAGGCGGCGCTGGCCGACATGGAGACCATCGCCTTGGCCGGTTTCCTCAACTATCAGGCCTGCGACGACGCGATCTGTTATCTGCCCCAGTCGGTGCCGATCTCATTCGTGCTCGATACCGAAGGCCCAGACCGCCTGCGCGCGCTGCGGTAATCCATAAAGCTGGTCGGGTGACCTTCGCGTCGCCCGGTCAGCAACCGCAAATCAGCTTCTTCCCGACCTGGCCTTTCTCGCCTTCGGTGGCGTAGCCGTCGCGCTTCCACCAGTCCAGGCCACCGATCAGTTCGCGTACTTCGAAGCCGAGCGTCAATAGCTTCAATGCGGTCTTGGTCGAAGCGTTGCAGCCGATGGCGTCGGAATCGGAGTTCAGCCGGAATACCGCTGCGACACATGGTAAAACAACAGTCCGCTGCCGATGATCGACAGGGAGAACAAGGCCTCGATGGGGCGATTCAACAAGGTGAAGGTCAGGATCCAGCCCGTCACCGTCAGGTAGATCAGGGGCGGCAGGGGATACAGGAAAGTGCGATAGGGCCGCGGCAGGTCCGGCTGCCGGCGGCGCAGCACGAATACGCCGAATACGGCCACGAAACTGTTCAGGGCCATGGTAAATCCCGCGAAGACCAGCACCGACTCGAAAGTCGTTACGAAAATGAACAGCAGCGCCACCGCGGACTGGGTATAGATGGCTAACGAGGGAATGCCGTGGCGATTCTTGCGGCCGAAGAAACCCAGCGCGGGAAAATCCTCGCCGATGACCTGAATCACCCGCGGACCGGCCATGGTCATGGCGCTTACGGTAGAGATCAGCAGCAGAGCGAGCACGAGTCCCGTAAAACGGCCGCCGATGTCGCCGAAGGCCGTCTCGGCGGCTATCGCGCCCACTTCCACCTGACCGACCATCGAATCCATCGGCGCGACATAGAGGAAAACGAAATTCAGCGCCAGGTAAAGGATGGTCACGACCACGGTGCCGGCAATCAGGATCCAGGGCAGGAAGTGCTGGGGGTTGTCGATCTCGCTGCTCAGATAGGTGGCGGCGTTCCAGCCGGTATAGGCGAAACTGACATAGATCAGCGCGACCGCGTAGGTGGAGCTGACGATCAAGGCGCCGTCGCCCGGCGCGGGCCCGAAATTCACCGGCTGCGGTTCGCCGGCGACGATTACCGCCAGCACACAGAAAGCGACAATCACGAAAATTTTCAGATTGGTGAAAATCACCTGCGTGCCGCCGCTGGTGCGGTAATTGGTGGCGTGCGCCAAAGCCATGAAAATTATCAGGGCGGCGGCGATCAGCTTGCGGAAGAGATCGCTCACTTCGCCGGGGAAAATCGACGCCAGGTAGGCGGCGAAAGTCATCGCGGCCAGCGCCGTCGGGCCGGCGAAGCCGATGGTCGAGGAAATCCAGCCGGACACGAATCCGGCGGCGGGATGGTATATCCGGCGCAGCAGGTTGTACTCGCCGCCGGAGCGCGGCAGGGCCGCGCCGAGCTCGGCATAGGTGAGGGCGCCGCCAAGCGCGACCAGGCCGCCGATCGCCCACAACATGAGTAGCGCGAACCCCGAACGGATGTCGACCAACTGGAAACCGAGACTGGTGAAAACCCCGGTGCCGATCATATTGGCGATTACCACGGAGGTAACGGTGAAAAAACGGAACTTGTTCGAGGCCATGGCGGAAACCGGTTGGTTTGGACGCAATTATCCGTTCGTTTTGCCCTCGCGTCCACGACCTTCCCGCCACATCACTATTGAGACAGTGGTCATGTGGTCATGGGACATCCACCAGCGGTTATGGCACAGCGGTTACAGCGGTTATGGGACACCCACTGGACCGGGACTTCGCTTCGCGCCGCGCGAAATGACGGGAAGGCGTTGCGCTTCCGACAATCCGTTTCCGGCTGAGCCGGCTATATCCGTTGCGGGAGGAATGCCTCGGCCGGGACGATGATCGGTTCGCGGTGAAAGAAAATGGTCAAGTTTTGCGATGCTGGCCGGCCTCGTGCATCAAAATATTTTGATAAAAGATTGTTTTTGAGATTGAATGCTGCTATCGTTCGCTCCCAATTTGTCCATCTGAACCCGCAATGAGCTCCATACCCGCTTCGATATTGTACGAGAGCGGATCGCGCCCGGTCGCCGAACCGCTGCTCACCCTCACCGCGCTGCACAAGGCGCTGGCGGATAGTCTGCGCCTGCAGATTCTGCGTCTGCTGAAAAGCGAATCTTTCAGCGTCCTCGAATTGTGCCGCATCCTCGACATCCGCCAATCGGCGCTGAGTCATCACCTCAAGATTCTGCTGCAGGCCGGCCTGCTGTCGACGCGGCGCGAAGGCACTTCGATTTTCTATCGCCGCGCGCTCGTGCATGATCACGTCGATTTCGCCGACAGCCGCCGCCAAATCCTCGAAGCGATAGACACACTGCCCATTTCCACTTCGCAGAACCGCAAGATCCGGCAGATACAACAGGAACGCGCGCTGTCCTCGTTGCAGTTCTTCCGCCGCAATGCCGACAAGTTCCGCGAAAAGCAGGGACTGATCGTCGCCCGCGACCAATACGCCGAGAGCCTGCATGACA
>JANQSV010000074.1 GCA_028279115.1 Pseudomonadales bacterium | reverse complement strand
ACGGCAGGAACTATGCCGCCCGCCGCGCCCTGCTCGACGGCCTGCTGACCCAAGCCATAGCCAATCCCTATCGCTTCAACGAGGACGAGGTTTACCGGGAAGCGCTCGATGTGTATTACACCGGCCGCTCGATCGAAAATCCCGGGCCGAAGCTCGTCGGCCAGCTCGATCAACTCGAAGTGCTGCTCGCCAATTCGCAGACACCCGTAGAGGGGCGTTTCGCTTCCGACAACCTGACCACCGTGACAATTCTTCGCGTGGCCGAACTCGGATTTTTCGAACAAACCAGCCTGTCGCTGAAACCTGGGCGCTATGTCGCGCTCGGGCGGCGCATCGGATACCGGGAAGTGCGCGAGGAATTCACGGTCGGTTTCGGACAGACCCCCGCGCAGGTCATCGTGCAATGCGTGGACCGGCTGGGCGTGAGACGCTGAAGCAATGGTTGAACCCGTGCAACGACGCGATTCCGATCACATCGAGCCGATCGTCCCGGTCGAATTCACGCCGCCGAAGGGAGACGGGCCGGGATTCGTTTTCCGCTGGCGCTGGCTCTATGGCGCTATCGCCGCCTTCGCCGCCTTGAGCGGATTCGCCGCCTGGTTCGTCCTGACGGCCAAATCGGTTTTCATTGAGGTCGCCCCAATCACGGCGGAGATCGAAATCAGCGGCGGCCCGATCTTAAGGATCGGCCCCCGCTACCTGCTCCGCAGCGGTGAATACAGATTGCGGCTGAGCAATGCGGGCTACCACGACAGCGACATCATCCTCGCTGTCGGCGAGGAAGCTTCCCAGACCCGGCAATACGTCATGAATCCCCTGCCCGGCAGGATTTCGGTCAGCGCCGGCGACCTCGAAGGCGCCCGGGTCAGCATCGGCGGCGCGGACATAGGCGATACGCCGGTCGTCGACGCCGCGGTGGAAGCGGGAGATTACGAACTGGTGGTCAGCCTCGACCGTTACCGGAATTTCAGCCGGGAAATCAGCGTTGAAGGCCGCGAGGTCGAACAACAGTTCGAAGTCGAACTGCAGCCCGCCTGGGCCGAAGTCAGTCTGGCAAGCGAACCGCCCGGCGCTAGAGTGCTGGTGGACGGCGAATTCGCCGGGCATACGCCGCTGGTCGCCGAAATCCTTGAAGGCGACCGCCTGGTAACCTTGCGGCTGCCGCGCCACAAGGCCTGGCAGGACGAACTCGAAATCACTGCCGGTGAGCCCATACGATTATCCCCGGTAACGCTTGAGCCCGCCGACGGTCTGGTTTTCATCCAGTCCGATCCGTCCGGCGCCAGCGTCACCGTCGGCGGCGAATTCAAGGGCCTGACGCCACTGGAGGTTTCCCTGGCTCCCGGCCGGTCCCACGAATTCACGCTGTTCCGGGAAGGCTATCGATCGAAACGGATCGATCTCGCAATCCGCGCCGATCAGCAACACGACCTGCAAATCGATCTGGACCCGGTGCTCGTCAGCGTACAGGTGCAGGCGGAGCCCGCCGACGCCGAGTTGTACGTCGACGGCGAACTGCTCGGTTCGGCCAATCAGACCGTGGAATTGCTCGCGGCAAGCCAGACCATCGAGATTCGCAGCAATGGCTATGTGCCGTACACCGCCGAGTTCATTCCGCGTCCCGGCCTCGACCAGATCATCCGCGCCAGCCTCAGGTCGCTGGAGGCGGTTCGGCTCGAAAACATCAGCGTGGTGACCAACGCCGCCGGCCAGACGATGAAACTGTTCTTTCCCGAGGGCCGCACTTTCACCATGGGCTCCTCGCGCCGGGAAGCCGGCCGCAGGCCCAACGAAACCTTGCGCGAAGTGAAACTCGAACGGTCCTTCTATCTTGCCGAAACCGAAACCACCAACGAACAGTTCCGCCGGTTCGACCCGCAACACTCGTCCGGAACGACCGCGGGCATGACCCTCGACAACGGCAGCCAGCCCGTGGTGCGGGTGTCGTGGCAGCAGGCCGCGCTGTTCTGCAACTGGCTCGGCGAACAGGAGTCGCTGCCGCCTTTCTACCAGGTGTCCTCCGGCGGCCAGGTCGTCGGCTTCGACCCCGAATCCCACGGTTACCGCCTGCCGACGGAAGCGGAATGGGCATGGGCCGCGCGCGTTGACGGCAACGGCGCAAGCTTGCGTTATCCCTGGGGCGAAAACCTGCCGCCACCGCCGCGCGCCGGCAATTTCGCCGATCTCGGCGCCGGCCCCTTCCTGACCCTGGTCTTGCGGGACTACAACGACGGCGCGCCGGTGACCGCGCCCGTCGGCTCGTACCCGCCGAATCTACGGGGACTTCACGACCTGGCGGGCAACGTCTCGGAATGGATGCACGATTATTACGGTTCGGTCGGCCTTGGCGGGACGGTGCCGACCGACCCGCTCGGGGCCGAGACCGGCGACGCCCATACGATCCGCGGCTCAAGCTGGGCGCAGGCGTCGATTACGGAGATGCGGCTTTCGTATCGCGATTTCGGCGTCGAGCCGCGCTATGACGTGGGTTTCCGGGTGGCCCGCTATCTCGAAGAGGAATGAGTCATGCGTAACCGGCTATTGAGATTCCTGCTGTTCGCCGTCTTGCTCGGCGGCTTTCCCGGCGCCGGGGCAATCCAGGATCAGGCTCAGGACCAGTTGCAGCAGCAGGACGATGAGTCCGCCGCGCAGGAGCAGGCGCAGCAGGAGCAGACCGAAGCACAGGAAGAGTCCGCCGAAGAGAACGGGGAGAACGAGGATTTCGAACGCTTCATTCCCACCGAACAGGTCTCGCGCGACCTCGGCGTTTCATTCCCGGCGGATATTTGAGATCGGACTGAAGGATACGGAACCATGAGAAACGGAACGCTGAATCAGACGCTCTATCAGTTGGCCGCGCTGATCACCGCGGTAATCATCGTGCACGCAGCCTACGTGGCGATCATCCGTCCCAACGCGGAATTCATCCAGGAACAGCAGAACCAGTTGCAGCAAGCCGATCCGGATTATGTGCCGGAGCGCTCGGTCTACATCATCTTGCGCAATGTCGAACAGGAAACCTGCATCATCCTCTTTCTTTGGGCGCTGTCGATCATCGGCATGAAGACCGTGACCACGATGCGCGAGCGCGCCCTGCTCGACCGCACGCTGATACCGCTATCGGAGGGCATCAGCATCCTGCCCGAGGACGCGCGCAATTACTCGCGTCCGGTGCAGGCCTTGCCGGAAAAGGAACGTGACCGCCTGTTGCCCAGAGCCTTGCTCGCGGGCCTGCATCGATTCCAGACCACGCGCAACATCCAGGACGTTTCCACCACGATCAAGGACACTTGCGAAGCCGAGGCCGACCGGCTTGAGACCGAACTCACGATCGTGCGCTATATCGCCTGGGCGATTCCGTCCATCGGCTTCCTCGGCACCGTGCGCGGCATCGGCACCGCGCTCGGCCAAGCCTACCAGGCCGTGGCCGGCGATATCGTCGGCGTGACCGTGAGCCTCGGCGTGGCCTTCAACTCCACCTTCGTGGCCTTGGTGGTAAGCATCCTGCTGATGCTGCTGCTGCATCAATTGCAATTGTTGCAGGACCGGCTCGTGCTCGACACCCAGAACTATTGCGACGACCGCCTGATCCGGCGCCTGCAGGTGCCCGACCGAGAGCACCACGCATGAGCCTGAAAGTCATCGAACTGAACGACGTATCGCTGCAGGTCGGCGACGCCGGCGGCCTGGTCGCGGCCAGCCCCGGATTCGCCTTGCTCGAAGGCAGGGAAGTGACGCTCGGCGCGGCGGCGGAACAGCAACATCGAATTTACCCCACGAGCAGTTACGACAAGTTCTGGCATGAATTGAACATGGAGCCGCTGCGTGTCCGCGGCCGCATCCGCCACCATGCCGATCTCGCATACGGCCAGTTGCTGGAACTGGCCCGGGAGGCGGACATCGAAGACGAGGTCCTGTTCGCGGCGCCGGGCCACTACAACAATCAGCAGTTGGGACTTCTGCTCGGGCTGGCGGGTCAATGTCCGTTCCGGGTCGGCGGCATGGTCGATTCGGCCCTCGCCGCGGCCTCACTCACGGACAAGCACACAAGCGGCGAGCATGTCGTTCACGCCGGCCTGCACCTGCACCAGGTGCTGTTGACCCGCCTGATCAGAAAAGACGGCGAGTTGGCCGTCGACAATGTCGTGCCGGTTCCGCAACTGGGCCGTCAGCAACTGCTCGATGTGCTGATGCGGATCGCCAACGACGCCTTCATTCGGCAATGCCGCTTCAATCCGCAACACGAAGCGGCGTCCGAGCAGGAACTGTATTCCATGCTGGCGGCCTGGATCGGCGAAAAAGGCGATGAACAAGGCAATCTGGTGATGGAATTGAAAGCCGGCGCCATTACCCACACGGCTAAACTGCCGCGGGACCAGTTGCTCGCGGGATTGCGGAAATCCTACGACAAACTGCTGCGTTCGCTGCGCCCGCTGACCGAACTGCCCGGCGCCGGCATTCTGCTCGATCATCGGCTGGCCCTGCTGCCGGGAGCGGTCGCCGCCCTTGGCGAAGCCGGCCCGCTGCAGGTGGCGCGGCCGGAAGCCGTAACCGAAGCCTGCCTGCGTCATCACGAGTTGATCGCCGGAGGCGAAGGCGTACATCGGATTCGCGCCTTGCCCGACCTCGATTCTCCGGGTGAAGCCGCGGAGACTCGCGCCGGTCGCGATGCACCGACCCACGTGCTGTTCCGCAATCGCGCGATGCCGGTCGCCGATCTGCCGCTTGTCAACAACCTGAACGGCAGCGGCGGCAATGCGCTCGAGTTCGATCTGCCCGGTCCATCCACGACCCTGGGCAGAATTCTGAGAAAACAGTCCGCAGTCATGCTCGACTGCGGCGATATCGAATTCCGGCTCAACGACGTGCCGGTGAAAGGCAGACAGCCGCTCAAGCTCGGGGACCGCATCCGCTTCCCCGAACTCGCGGACGAATTGCTGATGATCGAGGTGAACGATGGCCGGTAAGACGGGCAAGGGACGACGCGGCGTAACGCCGTTGAGCCTGGCGTTTCTCGACGTCATGTTCTGCGGATTCGGCGCGGTGATCCTGATCTTTCTGATCCTGGACCACACGTCCACGGTATCGGTCGTCGAAAGCAGTCCCAACCAGGAAATCGAACTCAACATGCTGGAGCGCGAAATCACCGAAGGCGTGGAGGGCAATCTCGAATTGCGCAACCTGCTGGCGGATCTGAGCGAAGAATTCGAGCGCGGCGAAGTCGAAGCGGAAGAATTGCGCGAGCAGGTGGAATTGCTGCGGCGCGAAATAGAACTGCTCAACAACAGCGGGGCCGACAGTGATCAATTGCGCGACCGGCTGCTGTCGGACATCGAATCCCTGGAAACGCGGATCGAGGAATTGCTGGCCCAGGAATTCGATCGCTCGGGCAACAACGTGCGCCAGTTCCTCGGCGACGGCAACCGGCAATATCTCTCCGGCATGTTCCTGGGCGGCCAGCGCATATTGATCCTGATGGATTCCTCGGCCAGCATGCTCGACGAAACCCTGGTCAACATCATCCGCACGCGCAACATGCCGGACGAACGCAAGGTGCGGTCGCCGAAATGGCTCAGGGTGGTGCGCGCGGTGGACTGGATCACGACCCAGGTGCCGGTCACCAGCCGCTACCAGATCTGGAGTTTCAATACCGAAGTCACTTCGGCGCTGCCGGGCGATCTGCAGACCTGGCGCGAAGTCGCCGACCGCGACGAACTGGAAGAAGCGGTCGACAATCTGCGCGCGACCGTGCCCGAGGACGGCACCAATCTCGAACAGGTTTTCCGGCTCGCCGCGGGTATGTCGCCGCCGCCGGACAATATTTTCCTGATCACCGACGGCCTGCCGACGGTCAATCGGCCCGGCCCCGCGAGAGGCCTCGTGACGCCCCGGGACCGGGTCGAATTGTTCGAGGACGCGATCGGCGAACTTCCACCCAATGTTCCGGTCAATATCATATTGATGCCGCTCGAAGGCGATCCGAGCGCGGCGGCCGCGTACTGGCAACTGGCGATGGCGACCAGGGGTTCTTTCCTCACGCCGTCGAAGGACTGGCCCTGAGATAAGACGGAATGGCGAAAAGATGAGACGCAGAAGCCGCGAAACCGAACAGTTCAGCATATCCTTTCTGGATGTGGCGTCCTGTGGTTTCGGCGCCATCATCATCCTGCTGATGATCACCAAGTCGGCCGCGCCCACCACCGAGGATCTGATCGAAACCATTCCCGCGGGAGTGATCCAGGAATTGACCCAGCAACTTTTCGCGATCCGCAGCGAAACGGACGAGTTGCGGCAGGAACTGAATTCCGCCCGGGATCGCAACGCCAGTGTGCAGCAAATGATTGCGAGCCTGCGCAGTCAGCGGCAGGCGCTCGAAGGCGACTACGCGCTGGCCCGGGAACAGGGCGATGAAACCACCGAGGAAATCGGCCAGTTGCTGCTCGCGCGGCAGTCGCTGACGGAAGAGATGCAGCGCCTGTTCGCCAACGCCCAGGTGCGGGAAAGCAGTTATATCGGCGGCGTGCCCGTGGATAGCGAATACATCATTTTCGTGCTCGACACCTCAGGCAGCATGTATGAAAACGCCTGGGGCAGAATGCTCGAAGTGATAGAGGAAACCCTGGACGTCTATCCCGAGGTGAGAGGCATCCAGGTGATGAACGACATGGGCGATTACATGTTCGATTCGTTCCGCGGCGAATGGATTCCCGACACGCCCTCGCGGCGCGTGCAGATTCTCTCCACCTTGCGCACCTGGGATCCGTACAGCAACAGCAGCCCGGTCGAAGGCGTCACCGCGGCGATCGGCTCCTTTTATTCTCCAGACAGGAAAATTAGTATCTACGTGCTGGGAGACGATTTTCAGCAAGGCGGATCGATCGAACAGGTGCTGCGCACGATCGACCGGATCAACGTCGAAGACGCCAACGGAGACCGGCTTGTGCGCATCCATGGGATCGGATTTCCGGTAATATTGAGTGGTTCCGCCCGGTTTCAGCAAAGCGGCTATCGTTACGCTTCGCTGATGCGGGAACTGACCCAGCGGAACGGTGGTACATTTGTGGGATTGAACGATTTCAGGTAAACGGTATTGAGAAGGTGATGAAGAGCCCCGTCATATCGATTTGCAGAGTGGTGCTGCCGGCATTGCTGCTGAGCGCCTGCGGCGCCAGCAGCGTGGTCATCAGCGGCAGTTTCCCCACGCCCAATATCGGCAAGTTGCCGATTTCCCTGGCCGTGGTCTACGACGACAATCTGCAGGAATTCACGTATACCGAATACAGCGAGACCGGCCAGGAGGAATACCATATCCAGAGCGGCCAGTCCCATATCCAGCTTTTCAACGCCGTGCTGCCGGCGATGTTCGACGACGTGACGTTCGTGGACGACGTGGAAGCCGCGGCAGGCTCCGGCGTCGATGCGGTCTTCGTACCCAATATCGAGGAATTCCAGCTCGCCCTGCCGGCCAAGACGCGGCTCGACGTTTACGAAGTCTGGATCAAGTACAACATGCGCCTGCTG
>JANQSV010000065.1 GCA_028279115.1 Pseudomonadales bacterium | reverse complement strand
TTCATGTATCGCGCGGGACCCGGCGGAGACTCGCCCGCGCGGTCCGCAACCCTGACGGTCGCCGACCGGCCCGCCCCGCATCTGGCTGCTCGACGCCGAGACCCTGGCCGTCGTCGCGGAGAACGAAACCCTCTTCGAGCGCGACTATTTCGTGTTCGAGTAGCAATCCGGCTCCCCGGGCGCCACACCGCCCGCGGCATTTTTCCATCGCCCCAACGATCACGGCGGCGACTTGACCGTCGAGGTCGCCAATCGCCCGCTCGCCGACCATCAACGCTTCTATCGCCAGGTCCGACCCTACCAGGCCCTCGACTTCATGACACCCGATGAGTATCTTCGAAAAAATAAGAACAGCCCCCTCAATCCCACATGTGCTGAACCCGCACAGCCGGTTGCCGCGCCCCTTCGCCTGACGGATAATTCGCGCCATGGCTGTATATCCGCATTCCAGACCTCCCGGTCGCCGCATGGGCCAGGGCATGCTGATATTCGCTTTCGCCCTCGGGCTGGCGGCGCTTGCCGGAGCTTTTGACAGCTGGCTCGACGGCCAGGCCAATCCGAACCGGAACCTGCAAGGCCTGGTCGGGCCGGACGGCGCGCGCGAGGTAGTACTTGAGCGCAACCGCCAGGGCCACTATGTAGCCGGCGGCGAGATCAATGGCTTGCCGGTGACCTTTCTGCTCGACACCGGCGCCACCGATGTCGCCATTCCCGATCATGTGGCGCGGGCGGCGGGCCTGCAACGCGGCTATCCGGGTCGGGCCGCGACAGCCAATGGAACGGTGACGGTATACGCCACCAGCATCGACGAACTCATCATCGGCAATATCGTATTGCACGACCTGTCGGCAAGCATCACGCCCAGCATGGGCGGAGACACGATCCTGCTTGGCATGAGCGCCTTGCAACGAATCGAATTCTCCCAGCGCGGCTCGCAGCTCACCTTGCGCCAGCCCGCGGCGGTGGGGATACGCACGATGTGAGTCGCCGTTGGCGGACAGGAGGACAAGCGTTTACGAAGCGCAGCTTCGTGCGCAGGCCGAACGACGCCAAGCTATGCTTGGCGGCTGGGCCGGCAAGGCTGGGGGAAGTCGGAGCCACAAGAGTCGCGCCAGGGGTGGCATGTAAAATCCCCAAGAATCCCGAAAGAGATTCTGCGACTACGCTTCGCGCAGAATGACGAAAGCGGGGGAGACATTGCGGGACATTCCTTCAGATCTGGGTCAACAGGTAAGCCGGGCGCTGGCTGAGGATATCGGCGGCGGCGACATTACCGCCGCACTGCTCGACGATACGACGACAGGCTCCGGGCGCGTGATTGCGCGCGAGGATACCGTGCTTTGCGGTCGGCCCTGGGTCGATGAAGTCTATCGGCAACTGGCGCCAAAGCTCGCGGCGGAATGGCATTTCGCGGAAGGAGACAACGTTCCCGCAGATTCGATTCTCTACACGATTCACGGCAATGCCCGCGTCCTGCTCACGACCGAGCGAACCGCGCTCAATTTCCTGCAATTGCTATGCGGCATCGCCGCCCGCGGCCGGGAACTGGCGACCGCGGTGGCGCATACCGGCTGCCGACTGCTCGATACCCGCAAGACCCTGCCGG
>JANQSV010000057.1 GCA_028279115.1 Pseudomonadales bacterium | reverse complement strand
ACCAGGCAAGGCTCTCGTCGGCAACGATCTCCAGCGCATCCGCAGCCGCCGCAGTCGCCGCGACAAAGTGCCCGCTAGTCCGCCGGCATTGCCCGCAATGGCAATAAATGATCGGCCGCAGAGGCCCCGCAACCCGGTAGCGCACGCCCCCGCAAAGGCAACCTCCCGTCCTCTCAAGCATACCGCCCTCCTCCATCCGCCAAGCACACACTCAACCCAAACAATACCAACTGAACCAGATTCCTGGAAACACGGCTGCTAACATTAATTTCGTGGAAAAATTGATTTCGCGAAAAAACGCTGCCTATATTGGCAAAGGCACACATACTGGCCGCCAACATAATCTATTTCGTGGGAAAAAGGAGTACACATGAAAGCAACGGAAGAGCGATCCGCCGAAGTCGAACCACACGACAAATGGGAACCGTTCAAGTGGAGCAAATTTGTGTCCAAATACTTTGAATTAATCGCGGGTATCCTGACTTTCATAATGTTTGCATCCTTGTTCACCCTCTTCGGCTATAGACTCGGCATATCATCCCAGCCCAATTGCGAGGCCAAGCACTTGAGCACGGAAAATAATTCAGAATTTCCATTCAACCTTATCTCGCTTGTGACACCAGGCGAAGACATCGAGCCATACCTTCGGGAACTCGATCACCCAGTAGCACAACCAGATCTGGACAGATACGGCGAAGAACCGGAGTGAGTCCCCACTACAGCAGCGAGAGCGACGGCAGCAAGCAGTCCGGGTCGTCGTTGCGGGGGTCGTTTACGCGGACGTCGACGGTCTGGGTGGTCAACTGGCCGGGTTGCGTGGTGGCTGGCGTGGCCGGGGCATCCGTCAGCCAAGATTCGAGCTGGTGAGGATGCAACAGCACCGGCATTCGGTGGTTGATCGCTTCCACGTCCTCGTTCGCCGCAGTAGTAAGGATGGTAAAAGTTTCGACCTGTTCGCCGGCCTGGCGTCCGGCGAATCGCCCGTGAAGCGAAGCCGGTTCGGTGATGCGCCAGTTTTCCCACAAGCCCGCAAGGAACAACGGCGCCTCGTCCAAGCGCCGGATCAGCCACGGCTGGCGGATGCCGCCCGCGCTGGTCCACTCATAGTAGCCATTGGCGGGAACCAGGCAGCGGCGGGCGCGCCAGGAATTTCGGAACGATGGTTTCTCCGCCGCGGTCTCGACACGGGCGTTGATCAGTTTGAAGGCGATCGCCGGATCCCTTGCCCAGGGCGGGATCAGTCCCCAGTGCAGTAGGTCAAGCTGAAAGCCTTCGGCTCCGGCCCGAATAACCGCTGCATCCTGCCCCGGCGCAAGATTGTAACGAGGCTTCAGTTCCACCGGAGCGCCAGTCAGGCCTGCAAGAAGTTCATGCAGTTCGCGCCAGGTAATCGATTGCACAAAACGCCCGCACATGTGGCAAGCATAGCGCGATTCTGCAAGCTTCCCCATTCGTGAGAGGCATCACCGGATGTGGACCCAAGCATGTCCTTAGCCGATATAATGGAAGTTGAGTCAAATACCCCGAATGTCGAATTCGGCAATACGGAGGAGACGAACCCATGACGAACTGGACGACGTGCGCCGCAGTCGAACGCAATCCTCGGAAGATCAGTGGGGCGTGGGCCTTCACCGGAACACGGGTGCCTGTGTACGCTCTCTTCGAAAATCTGGAGGCGGGCGCTACAGTGAAAGAGTTTCTGGAGTGGTACCCCGAGGTCAGGGAATGGCAGGTGACGGCGGTTCTCAAGCACGAAACTGAATACTTCAAGATACCTGCCTGATCGTGAAGATTCTTTTCGATCATGGAACCCCGGCTCCGCTCAGGCACCATCTCGGAGAACACACGGTGGACCGGTCAGCGGAGCGGGGATGGGAGTTGATGGAAAACGGGGAGTTGCTCCGCAAAGCTGAAGAAGATGGTTACGAGGTCCTCGTCACAACAGATCAAAATATAAGATTCCAGCAGAATCTATCAGACAGAAATTTGGCGATCATCGTTTTGCTTTCTCCCGCGTGGCCTCATGTGCGGCTTCGTACGGAAGAAATTCGGGCTGCTGTTGCAAAAGTGCGCCCCGGAGAAGTGGTTGAAGTCCCGATCTGAGTCGCCTCGCTCGCTAGTTCGCATCATAATATAGCCGCACATGCGGCAAGCATAACGCGATTCCGCAAATCCGGATGCGCGCGCTCTTTTTCACCCGAAATTACGCACTTCGCCGCATTCGTTCCTATCCTTCATCAGCGAAAGCAAGGCAGCCCGCTCAGGGTGGCCGAAAGCTAATTTCGTTGAAAAATGGAGTTCTCATTGAGGTGGTCCTGATTCACAGGACAGTCCGAGGGCTGATTTAAGGTGTGCCCGGGTTGATTTGGAGCCCTCGATTTCCAGAGTCTAAGCTTGCCGCGG
>JANQSV010000033.1 GCA_028279115.1 Pseudomonadales bacterium | reverse complement strand
AACCACCAGAATCGCTCCGTCCATCTGCGCCGCGCCCGTGATCATGTTCTTCACGTAGTCCGCGTGACCCGGACAGTCCACGTGCGCGTAGTGACGGTTCGGCGAATCGTATTCCACGTGCGAGGTCGCGATCGTGATCCCGCGCTCGCGCTCCTCCGGCGCATTGTCGATCTCGTCGAATGCCTTCACCGAACCGCCGTAACGATCCGCGCAAATCTTCGTCAGCGCCGCCGTCAAAGTCGTCTTGCCATGGTCCACGTGACCGATCGTGCCTACGTTCACGTGTACCTTCGTTCTCTCGAATTTTTCCTTCGCCACTTTGACTTACCTCGATTCGTTGATGATGCCGTCGGCTATATTGCCGGGCACTTCCGCGTATTTCTGGAATTCCATGGTGAACGTCGCCCTGCCCTGGGTCGCCGAACGCAGATCGGTCGCGTAACCGAACATTTCCGCGAGCGGTACTTCCGCGGTGATTACCTTGCCCGCGGGATTGTCTTCCATGCCCTGCACCATGCCGCGGCGCCGGTTCAGGTCGCCCATGACATCGCCCATGTAGTCTTCGGGAGTCACCACCTCGACCGCCATGACCGGCTCGAGCAAGGCCGGATCCGCTTCCAGCGCGCCTTTCTTCAGGGCCTGGGAACCGGCCATCTTGAAGGCCATTTCGCTGGAGTCGACGTCATGGAAGGAGCCGTCGTATAGCGTCACCTTCATCGCCAGCAGGGGATAGCCCGCCAGGCAGCCGTTCTTCATCTGTTCCTGTATGCCCTTGTCGACCGCCGGAATGTATTCCCTGGGAACCACGCCGCCGACGATTTCATTAACGAATTCGTAGTCGGCGTCGGGATCGAGCGGCTCCAGACGCAGCCAGACATGGCCGTATTGGCCGCGGCCGCCGGTCTGCTTGATGTGCTTGCCCTCGATTTCCACCTGGCGGCGGATCGTCTCGCGATATGCCACCTGGGGTTTGCCGATGTTCGCGTCGACGCTGAACTCGCGGCGCATGCGCTCGACGAGCACGTCGAGATGCAACTCGCCCATGCCCGAAATGATCGTCTGACCCGATTCCTCGTCGGTCTCGACGCGGAAGGAAGGATCCTCCTGGGCCAGCTTGCCGAGGGCGGTGCTCATCTTCTCCTGGTCAGCCTTGCTTTTCGGCTCTACCGCGACCGAGATCACCGGCTCGGGGAAGTCCATCTTCTCCAGCGTGACGATGTTTTTCGGATCGCAAAGCGTCTCTCCGGTGGTCACGTCCTTCAGGCCCACCGCGGCGGCGATGTCGCCGGCGCGCACTTCCTTGATCTCCTCGCGGGAATTCGAGTGCATCTGCACCATGCGCCCGACGCGTTCCTTGCGTGACTTGAGCGGGTTGTAGACGGTATCGCCGGAATTGATGCAGCCGGAATAAACCCGGAAGAAAGTCAATGTGCCGACGAAGGGGTCGGTGGCGATCTTGAAGGCCAGCGAAGCGAAGGGCGCATCGTCGTCGGCCTTGCATTGCGCGGGCGAACCGTCTTCGGTGACGCCTTCTATCGCCTTCACTTCGGTCGGCGCCGGCATGTAGTCGATGACCGCGTCGAGCACCGCCTGTACGCCCTTGTTCTTGAAGGCCGAGCCGCAAAGCACCGGGACGATCTCATTGTTGATCGTGCGCTGGCGGATGGCGGACACAATGTCCTGTTCGCCGAGATCGCCTTCTTCGAGATATTTCTCCATCACCTCTTCGTTGGCCTCGGCGGCGGCTTCGAGCAGGTGCTCGCGCCATTCCTCGCACTGGCCTTGCAGATCGGCGGGGATGTCGTCGTAGAAGAAGGTCGTGCCCTGATCTTCGGTGTTCCAGACGATGGCCTTCATCTTCACGAGGTCGACCACGCCGGTAAAGGTTTCTTCCGCACCGATGGCGATCTGCAGGGGCACCGCATTGGCGCCAAGGCGTTCCTTCATCTGCTCGACCACGCGAAGGAAATCGGCGCCGGCGCGGTCCATCTTGTTTACGAACACCATGCGCGGCACCTGGTAACGGTTGGCCTGGCGCCAGACCGTTTCGGTCTGGGGCTGTACGCCGGAAGTCGCACATAGCACGACCACGGCGCCGTCGAGCACGCGCAGGGAGCGTTCCACCTCAATGGTGAAATCCACGTGTCCCGGCGTATCGATGATATTGATCCGATGTTCGTCGTATTGCCTGTCCATGCCTTGCCAGAAACAGGTAGTCGCCGCCGAGGTGATAGTGATGCCCCGCTCCTGTTCCTGTTCCATCCAGTCCATGACCGCGGCGCCGTCGTGCACTTCGCCGATCTTGTACGAGACGCCGGTATAGAACAGCACGCGCTCGGTTGTGGTGGTCTTCCCCGCATCCACGTGGGCGGCGATGCCGATGTTGCGATAACGGCTCAAAGGGTGATTCCTGGCCACTGTACTGCCCTCTATAAATTTGGATCGGATTTCAGAAACGATAATGCGAGAACGCGCGGTTGGCCTCGGCCATGCGATGCACGTCCTCGCGCTTGCGCACCGCGGCGCCCCGGCCGTCGGCGGCTTCGAGTATTTCGCCCGCCAGCCGCAAGGCCATGGATTTTTCGCCGCGACTGCGCGAATACTCCACCAGCCAGCGCATGGCCAGCGCGCTGCGCCGCTCGGCGCGCACTTCGACCGGCACCTGGTAGGTGGCGCCGCCTACCCGGCGGGATTTGACTTCCACCATCGGCGCGATTGCGCTCAAGGCGTTTTCGAACACTTCCAGCGGTTCGCCGCCGGATTTTTCGGCGACGACATCGAGTGCGCCATAGACGATCTTCTCGGCGACCGATTTCTTGCCGTCGACCATTACGTGATTCATGAATTTCGCCAGCGTCTTGCTGCCGAACTTGGGGTCGGGCAAAACTTCGCGTTTTGCCGCAACTCTTCTTCTGGGCATGTCGGACCTCTATGTTTATTCAGGTTTGCCCGGGATAGTCCGTTCGGTTGCCCGAACCACTACCCGGCCTTACTCCAATCTCATCCGTTCTTCGCCGAAGATCGCCGATGAGCCGGCATCTCCCTGCCTGAAATGTATCGTGGGGTTTACTTCGGACGCTTGGCGCCGTATTTCGAACGTCCCTGCTTGCGGTCTGCGACGCCTGACGTGTCGAGAGCGCCGCGCACCGTGTGATAGCGCACACCGGGAAGATCCTTGACCCTTCCTCCGCGAATCAGCACTACCGAGTGTTCCTGCAGATTGTGCCCTTCGCCGCCGATGTACGAAGTCACCTCGAAGCCGTTCACGAGTCGCACACGGCAAACCTTGCGCAAGGCCGAATTCGGCTTCTTCGGCGTGGTGGTGTACACCCGGGTGCAGACCCCGCGCTTTTGCGGCGAGCCTTGCAGGGCGGGAACGCCGCTTTTCGCTGGTTTGCTCGTCCGCGGTTTGCGCACTAACTGGTTGATGGTTGCCATGTATGTCCGTGAATTTCGCCGTTCGAAAAATGAGGCGAGAGTGTAATGACCACGCCCATTCCAGTCAAGCGAAATGTAGCCCCTGTAGCTTCGATCCGTCGCCTCCGGGCCGGATTGTTCTCTCCACTTTAGTTGACAAAACGCCTCTCAATAATAGATGATGCTTTGAGCATACACAAATCGTTTTTATGCAAGTTGAAATAATCATGTCAAACAAGAGCAGGATAAACGAGGCACCGCCCGGGGCCGTCGCCGACGCACTTAAAGTACTGGGCCGCAATATTCGGGTCGCGCGGTTGCGCCGCATGCTCCGAATGGAAGACATCGCGGCGCGCATGGGCGCCTCCCGTTTCACGGTCGCCGATGTCGAAAACGGCAAGCCCGGCGCTTCGATGGCGGCCTACGCGGGTGCGCTGTGGGCGCTCGGCTTGCTGGACGACCTTGAAGACCTGGCCGACCCGGAACGCGACGAAGAAGGCAAGACGCTGGAAAGCTCGCGGCGTCCAAAGCAGGCCCCGCGCCGCCGGAGGCTCGACAATGACTTCTGACGGGCGCGAATGCTACGTCCACATCGTCCTGCCCGGCGCAACAAAATTTGTGACCGCGGGACGGTTCCGCGTCGCGGAAAGTCGCGACGGCGGGCCTTTTGGCGAGTTCGTCTACGGCCGCGGCTACTTGCAACGGAACGATGCCGTCGAACTCGACCCAGTCGAGTTGCGGCTTGCCGACCGCGTGTATACGACGGCGCAAATGAAAGGATTCTTCGGAGCGATTCGCGATTCCATGCCGGACTATTGGGGCCGAAGAGTGATCGAAAGTCGAGCCAGCAGCATCGCTTTGGATGAGTTCGACTATCTGATGCGGAGCGAGGAAGACCGCGCCGGCGCGCTTGGCTTCAGTTTCGGGGCCGAACCTCCGATGCCCAACCCAGAGCATCGCAAACTATTCGATCTCGGCCGAATCCAGGCCGCCGCCGACGCGATTATCGCCGACCGTCCAGATGGGGCGGATCCCGCCGCACAACTTGCCAAAGATCTATTGCTGGCCGGCACATCGATGGGCGGCGCGAGACCGAAAGCGGTGGTGCGCGCCAACAACTCACTCTGGCTCGCGAAACTCGTGCGTATGGACGACCGCTGGAATCATCCGCGAGTCGAACATGCTCTGCTGCAATTGGCCAAAGCCTGTGGCATCAATGCCGCGGACAGCCGCGTCGATTCGATCGGCGGGCGGGACGTGTTGCTGGTGCGCCGATTCGACCGTGAATGGGGCGGCGACGGCTTCCATCGTCATCGGATGGTGAGCGCCCTCACCCTGCTGCAGTCCGATGACCGCCAGACCTCGTATCGTCGATGGTCGTACCTGCTGTTCGCCGACGAAGTGCGTCGGGCGAGTACGCAACCCGCAAACGACTTGCGCGAATTGTTCACCCGCATGTGCTACAACGCGGCCATCTCGAATACCGACGATCACCCGCGCAATCACGCCGTCCTCGCCAAGGGAAGCGGGTGGCGGCTCAGCCCAGCCTACGATTTGACGCCCACGCCCATGATTTCGCTGGAACGTCGCAACCTCGCGATGGACTGCGGCCCCGCAGGCCGAGTCGCCAACAAATCGAACCTGCTGGGAGCCGCGGGCAGATTTCTGCTCGACACCGAGGACGCCGAAGCGATTTTCAAACGGGTTGTCGACACAGTTCGCGCCCAATGGCATCCGACCATGCGGCGGGCGGGCGTGAGCGAAAAGGACTGCGAGGCTATCAAACGCGCTTTCCTGTACGACGGTTTGTTTTACGAACCAACCACATCATAAAGCTTGGAGCCAACATCGGAACGTCTTTCCACGGGAAGCCTAGCTTCCCTTTCCGAAACTACGCGGAATTTTCATTTCTGGCGTAAACTACGTCCGGTTTTGACGTAGTAAAGAGATATTGTTCGGCTAAGCAAGACGAATGGGACGGAAAATGGCGACCGGCCAATGCGGTACGGGCGCAGCGGGAAGATGGGAAAACGGGACAACTGGACACCAACGAGAGGAGGAAAGCGGAATTGACTTGGATTGTTTTCATACTCGCGTTGGGCGTCCTTGTGTATCTGGGGTTGCCCTGGTTTGTGCAAGCGGTGAAGTTTGTCGCCAGACTGGCCGGCGTGACGCTGATCATGAGCGTGGTCGGTCTTGGCGGAGCGTACATCGCCGGCAATTACCTGTTGGGCCTGCTTGGGGCATTCTTGTAATCGGGGAGAACGGTAATGAACGACATCATCGTATACATGCTGGTTGGCGCCGCGGGGCTGTTCGTGCTGGAGCACGCCGTGCCCGTGCTGTGGATGGCCGTGTACCACGTGACCGGATTCGTGTTCAAGTTGATCAGGTGGACCGTGATCATCGCTGTCTTTCTGATGCTGGCGGCCGCCGGTCTGAACATGATCGTTTGAGGCGGACTGGAGCGAACGATGCGATATGAACGGGCCGGCAACCTGCTGGAACTGGCGATGGCATTGCAGGGCGCGCGCGGCGGACTCACGCTGCAGGACATTCAACGAATCATGGGCGTTTCGCGGCGCACGGCGGAACGCGCGCGGGACGCCGTGGACCGCGTGTTCGGCCCGCTGGAACTGGTTCCCTCCACCGACCGCAAGCAGCATTGGCGCCTGCGCTCGAACGTGTTGCGCTCGCTCGTGAACGTCTCGGGCGCCGAGATCAACGAATTGGAACAAGCTGCGGACGGGATGGAGCGCGCCGGCCACGCGGACAGCGCGGAGAATCTGCGCACGCTGGCCAAGAAGTTGAAGGCCGTGCTGCATCGCGACACGCTGACCCGCGCCGAAGCCGAACTCGAAGCGCTGGTCCAGATCGAAGGGCTCGCGGCGCGTTCGGGGCCGAGACAGCGCCTCGACACCGGCCTGCTGGAACTGCTGCGCGAGGCGATCGGCAATCGCCGCGTGATCGAGTTTACCTACCATTCCCCGCAATCGGGCGAACGCCGTCGGCGCGTGTTGCCGCTTGGCCTGATCAACGGCAACCGCACTTTCCTCGTCGCCCGCACTCCTGGCGAGCGGGAACCCGCGCTTTGGCGCCTGTCGCGCATCGACGACGCCAAAACCAGCGGCATGACTTTCGAGCGCGATCCCGACTTCGATCTGAACGAATTCGCCCGCCGCTCTTTCGGCACCTACCAGGAAGCCCCGTTCGAAGTGAAACTCAAGTTCGGCCCGGAGGCGGCGGAGGACGCGCAATCTTTCGAATTCCATCCCAGCCAGCAAGTGGAACTGCACGCCGACGGCTCGACCAGCGTGAAATTCACCGCCGGCGGCGCACTGGAAATCTGCTGGCACCTCGACACCTGGGGAGAAAGCGCCACCGTCGAGAAGCCTGCGGATCTGCGCATGAAGCTGGCCGAAATGTGCGCCGCGCTCGCGCAGCATCATGGCTTGAAAGCCGAATAGGTTGCAGGGGCAACCTTTTTTCTTCCGAAATTATGTGTTTCGCGATTTTCCGGCCCATGCTTGTGGTTGAGCGGAGCGAAAGCCGTGCCGGCTGCACGCCCGAACTTTTTTCACGGAAAATTAGGAGTAGTCATGCGAGCACAGGATATACTGCCCGAAACGCGCAAATTGGAAGAATCCGGAATGGAACGGTCCTGGGCCGAAGCCGTCGCCGAAACCATCGCAAAAGCGGTCGAGCCGCTTGCGACCAAAGCCGATCTCGAAGCCGAATCCAAGGCGAGGCGCAAGGATTTCGAAAAGCTGCGGGCGGAGATAAAGTCTGAAAGCAAGGCGTTGCGCGAGGAGTTCAAGACAGAGAACATGGCGTTGCGCGAGGATCTGAAGACAGCGATTTATGAGAAATCGGATGCGAATATCGCCCTGTTGCGGGAAGAGATGAAGTCAAGCATCCTGTCCCTCAAAGTCTGGCTGCTCGTCATTCTGCTCGGCATGTGGGCCAGCCTTTCCGCTCTGATCTTGTACACGCAGTGAACCACGAGCCCCGCTCAGGTGCTCAACCACACCGTATAGGACGATTCCGCTTGAATCCTTAATCTCATGTCAGCGTTTATTCAGACAGGATGCATCTCCTCACGGATGACCCGGCGCAGAGTACTTTCAAGCGGTTCACCCTGACGCTGCACATGATGCCGTAACGCGTCATTAATCAGGGATTGGTAATTTCCTCCGCCCCGTACCTGGTCCTTAAACCATTGAATGATATCGGGGTCAAGTCGGATGGTGATACGATCTTTCGTAGTTTTAACTACTGCCCCGCGTTTGCCTTCACTGAAATCATAATTGTCTCTCATCGTCTCAAGCCTCATATTGTCTTCGCTCTTGTTTGTTTGCTTTGCGGGCCGAAACAAGACGAATAACGTCACCCGCCCGTTGCATACTCACAACCACCAATACCTGCAGATTGAAATCCAGTCCAATTGTGACAAGCCGCTGTTCGTTGATAGAGTCGGGGTCTTCAACAGTCATTGCCAACTCGTCGTAGAAGACCCCTACGGCATCGACAAAATCCACCTGATGTTTAATGAGGTTGGAGCGGCGCTTGTTTTCGTCCCATTCAAAGTTCATGGCTATTTGTATGCCAAATGTACATATATGTCAAGACGGAGGCTTGTCCATTGTGCTTCAATGCGGCCATCTCGAATACCGACGATCACCCGCGCAATCACGCTGTCCTCGCCAGGGGAAGCGGGTGGCGGCTCAGCCTGGCCTACGACTTGACACCCACGCCCATGGATTCGTTGGAACGTTGCGACCTCGCGATGGATTGCGGCCTCGCGGGCCGAATCGCGAACAAATCGAACCTGCCGGGAGCCGCAGGCACACATTTACCAAATTGATCGAGATGCGATGCGATCCGTTTGTTCTTGATGTCAACGGAGTGGAGGGCGCTGCGGGATTATGTGGTGTTGCACCTGAGATGCCGGTGAGGTCACGAACCCGGGGGTGGGAGAGCAAGGGACATTGCGACACTAATCGGCTCCCTGCGAGATGCCTATCGCCGGAAGTGGGTGTCCCATGCCCACCTCCGATTTGCTACACTCGGATGCGCCGAGCGCGTCGGCGCCTTCTGGCTACGGATCGCGGCTGTTTCTCGATTTGCTACACTGAAGTCCTGCGGGACCGTAACGGTATCGACGCTACGGATCGCGGCTGTTTCTCGATTTGCTACACTGTGCGGCCAGGCTGGCGCTGGCACCATGGCGCTACGGATCGCGGCTGTTCCTCGATTTGCTACACTCTCGCCTCGATCGAGTACCGTTGCACCAAGGCTACGGATCGCGGCTGTTTCTCGATTTGCTACACTAGCAGGATGCGC
>JANQSV010000022.1 GCA_028279115.1 Pseudomonadales bacterium | reverse complement strand
CGCCATAACCGACGCCTCGTTTCGCCGCAGACTCCAGCGAAACCGCGTTGGCGTAGCCGCCGGCCATGAAAAAAACCGGCATGACCTGGAAGAGCCAGGTCAGCCATTCGGTCCACGGCACGATTTCCAGCGCCAGCATCGGGGCATATTCGCCGGATTGCGGGTCGACAAATGCGCCGGTGATCAGCCAATGGCCCGAAATGACGAACAGGATGGAAAACGCCCGCAGAAAATCGACGTATCGATTTCTTTCCGCGGGCGTGTTGGCTGCCAGTTCGAGTGTTTGATCCCAGATTTTCAATCGCGCAGGCCGAAGGTGAAGACCACGTTGCCCGAGGCGATGGTGACGAACTGCTCGCCGTCCACCTCGAAGGTCATGGGTGCGGCGTGCACTCTGCGGCTGAGCGACACGTTCCACAATTCCTCGCCGGTTTCGGCGTCGAGGGCGTAGAAAAAGCCGTCGGCGCTGCCGCTGAACAGCAAGCCGCCGGCCGTGGTCGTAATGCCCGCCGAAGACCTCGGCATGATCGGAAATTCCCAGACGATATCGATCGTGGTCGGATCGATCGCGCGAATGGAGCTGTGGAAGGCGTCCATGGGCTGGGTATAACGTCCGCCGCCGCCGGTGTAGCGTTCGCCTTCCTCGTAGTCTTCGTCGCGCTTGAAGAACTCCTGTTCGCCGTCAAAGGAAGTGACGTAGAAGAGGCCGGTGTCCGGACTGTAGGCCGGCGAATACCAGTTGGTGGCGCCGACGATCGGCGGCGAAACCATCACGCCTTCGTAGGTCGGCGCCATGCCGGGCACGCGGATCGGCCGTCCGTTCGGGTCGAGTCCGGAAGCCCAGGTCACGGAGGCGAATGTGTCGCCGTCGAGAAACTCGCCGGTGGCGCGGTCCAGGTTATAGAAGAAGCCGTTGCGATTGGCCCAGAGCATCAGTTCCCGCATCTCTCCGCCGTACTCGATGTTGGCGAGGATGGGAATCTGGATCGCGTCGTAGTCGTGCACGTCGTGGGGCGTGAACTGGAAATGCCATTCGATCTCGCCGGTGTCGCCGTTGAGCGCGAGCACCGAATCCGAATAGAGATTGTCCCCCAGCCGCACGTCGCCGTTCCAGTCCGGGCCCGGATTGCCGGTGCCCCAATAGATCTGGTTCAGTTCGGCGTCATAGGAGCCGGTGATCCAGGTGGCCGAGCCTCCGTGCCGCCAGGAATCGCCCAGCCAGGTGTCGTTGCCGAACTCGCCCGGGCCGGGAATCGTGTAGGTGCGCCAGATCAGTTCGCCGGTTTCCGGATCGTAGGCGTCGATGAAGCCGCGGATGCCGAATTCGCCGCCGGCGATGCCGGTGACGACCTTGTCCTTGACGATCAGCGGGGCGGCGGTCTTGCTGTAGCCGGAGGAGTATTCGGCGACTTCGGTATTCCACAGCAGGTTGCCGGTGCGCGCGTCGATCGCCACCAGGTGGGCATCGAGAGTGCTCATGAACAGGGTTTCGCCGAGAATCGCGACGCCGCGGTTGTTGCGGCCGCAGCAGATGCGCAGGTCTTCGGGCAAGTCATGGTCGTAGCGCCAGTACACGCCGCCGGTGCGGGCGTCCACCGCGGTGACATTGCTCGGAGCTTCGGTGATGAACATGATGCCGTCCACCACCAGCGGTACGGTTTCGGCGCGGTCGATCACCGGAATCTGGTATGCCCATTTCATTTCCAGTTCGGTGACGTTTTCGGTGTTGATCTGGTCGAGCCGGCTGTAGCGCTTGCTGTCGAGCGTGCCGGAATACATCAGCCAGTTCTCCGGCTCGTCGGCCGCGTTGACGAGCCGCTCCCAGGTAATGGGCGTGAAAGCCGGCGTGATGACGGTCTGGAATTGCTGTTCCTGGGCCTGGACGAGCGCGCCGGAAAGCAGAGTCGCAAGTAGCGCATATAACTTGGAAAGGCGTTTCATGGTCAGATTTCCTCCCGTCGCAAGGAGAACAGGTACGCCACGAGGTCGTCCAATTCGCTTTCCGACAATGATTGGGCATAACTCGGCATGGTGGATTCTTCGATGCGCTCGTAGGACTGCAGGCCGTCCTTGTGTAAGGACCACAGGTTTTCGTCGTCGTCCATGATGCGCAGGGAAAAGCTGTCCTCGCTCATGCGATAGCCTTCCCTGGTCACGCCGTCGGGTCCGGTGACGCGCAACCTCCACCAGCGCGGTGCGACATCTTCCTGGGGATTGATCATGTCCGCCAGCAGGTCATCGGGCGAGCGGTTCTCGCCGATGCGGGACAGGTCGGGGCCGAAACGCGCGCCGCGGCCGCTTACCATGTGGCAGTCGGCGCAGTCGCTGCCGCTCCAGAACAGCTCGCCACCCGATTCGGCGTTGCCCGCGAGCACCACCGAACCCGGGTCGTAACGCAGCGAATCGAGATAGGCCACCAACTGCCAGACCTGGGGATCCGGCACGTTCTCCGGCACCGGCAACATTGCGGTGCCCGGTATGCCGTCGCGGATGGTGTTGAAGATGGCGACGTCGGTGCTGCCCCGGGTCAGCCGGCCGGTCAGGTCCGGCCCCCCGGCCTCGTCGTTGCCGGTGGCGTCGAAGCCGTGGCAGCGCCCGCATTGCCGTTCGAAATACCGTTCGCCCAGCCGAATATCGACCAGTGTATCGTAAAGATTGCCGGCGTCCTCGGCCAGCGCGCGGGGAATCAGCAACATCGAAAGCGCACAGGCGGCGCCCGCCAGCAACCACCCGCCGTGGAATCCCGAAAGCGTGCTCATGGCGACTCCTCGTGAAAATGCGGGGGGTTAGTGTATCACCGACTCTTCAGGTTGCAATTTTACGGAGAAGGCATTGGATCGCAGTAAAATGAATGCGTAGACATGTTGCGATGGATTTCGTCAAGGCGCTTTTCCACTGAATTCAAGGTCGACTGGATATCCCACAAGAAGTAGAAAACGATAGCGAAGAAGACTACACAAGCAGTCCATGCGCCCAGCGCGCTTGCGATACTCCTGTCCATGGTCAATTGCTCCTTCAGCGTGAACTTTCGTCCAACCGCAGTAAAGGCCCAGAGCGCGGCAGCTTGAACTGGCCAATGGCGATCATGAAGTCCGGCACTTAACAACCCTCAATGTTCCAAGTCAACAGTAACGAACCCTCAGTTTCGCACAATGTGAGTCGCCGACGGCGACGGATCGAAGCCTAAGCGTCGGTAACCGCGCCGGCGGAGGCGGAAGCGACGACCGCCGCGTATTTGGCGAGCACCCCGCGCGTGTAACGCGGCGCGGGGCGTTGCCATTGCGCCAGGCGCGCTTCGATTTCGGCGGCGTCCAGATCGAGATTTACCGTGTGGTTGCGGGCGTCGATCGTGATCGGATCTCCATCGCGAACGATGGCCAGCGGGCCGCCGGAGTATGCTTCGGGCGTGATATGGCCGACGACGAATCCATGGGAGCCGCCGGAGAATCTGCCGTCGGTGATCAGCGCCACGTCGGCGCCGAGGCCCTTGCCCATGATCGCCGAAGTGGGGGAAAGCATTTCCCGCATGCCCGGCGCGCCGCGCGGACCTTCGAACCGGATGACGACGACATCGCCCTTCACGACTTCGCCGGCGAGAATGCCTTTCAGGCTATCTTCCTCGGAATCGTACACCCGCGCCCGGCCGGAGAAGCGGTCGCCTTCCTTGCCGGTGAGCTTGGCCACGGCGCCTTCGGGGGCGAGATTGCCGCGCAGGACGACGAGATGGGATTCGGGTTTGATGGGATCGGCCAGGTCGCGCACGATCTGCTGTTCAACCGGATAGTTTTCGACTTCGGCCAGATTTTCGGCCAGGGTGCGGCCGGTTACGGTCATGCATGAACCGTCGAGCATTCCGGCATCCAGCATGCGCTTCATCAGCGGCTGGATGCCGCCGATGGCGATCAGTTCCGGCATCAGGGAGTTGCCGCTCGGGCGCAGGGCGGCCAGCACTGGCGCTGGGCGGCCGAGGCGGCTGAGATC
>JANQSV010000016.1 GCA_028279115.1 Pseudomonadales bacterium | reverse complement strand
GGCTTGCAGATCGTCGGACCGGACTTCGGCGAGGCGCGCGTCCTGAACGTGGCTCACCAGTTCCAGCAATTGACCGACTGGCACAAGCGGCTTCCCGATACCGCTGCCCAGGCAGAGACGGGAGAGAGCTGAGATGGAATGGGAAGCGGTCATCGGACTTGAAGTCCATGTGCAATTGTCGACCCGGTCCAAGCTGTTTTCGGGTACCTCGACGGCATTTGGCGCGGAGCCCAACACCCAGGCGAACATTTACGACCTGGCCATGCCGGGCACATTGCCGGTATTGAATGGCGAAGCCTTGCGGATGGCGGTTCGCTTCGGCCTCGCCATCGATGCCGAGATCGGCAGGCATTCGATTTTCGACCGCAAGAACTATTTCTATCCCGACCTGCCGAAAGGCTATCAGACGAGCCAGCTTGACTATCCCATCGTCGGCCGCGGTTCGATCGTCATCAACCTCGAAGACGGAACCGAGAAGCGAATCGGCGTTACCCGGGCGCATATGGAAGAGGACGCCGGCAAGTCGCTGCACGAGGAATTCGCCGACGCGAGCGGCATCGATCTGAATCGCGCCGGGACGCCGCTGCTCGAAATCGTATCGGACCCGGATCTGCGCAGCGCGAAAGAGGCGGTCGCCTATCTGAAGAAGTTGCATTCCATCGTGCGCTATCTCGATATCTCCGACGGCGACATGTCCCAGGGCTCGATGCGTTGCGACGCCAATGTTTCGATCCGGCGTCCGGGCAAGGAACTCGGCACCCGCACCGAGATCAAGAACGTCAATTCCTTCCGCTTTGTGGAAAAGGCGATCAATTTCGAAATCCGCCGCCAGCAGGACATACTCGAAGACGGCGGCATGATCGTGCAGGAAACCCGGCTGTACGATTCGGTTCGCGACGAGACCCGGCCCATGCGCGGCAAGGAAGTCGCCAACGACTATCGCTACTTTCCCGAGCCGGACCTGCTGCCTGTCGAGATCGGCGAGGACTTGATCGAGCGGATCCGTTCGGAACTGCCGGAATTGCCCGATGCCCGCAAGCGGCGATTCGCGGACGAATACGATTTGTCGGCTTACGATGCCGGCGTACTCACCGCAAGCCGGGAGATGGCGGATTATTTCGAGCAGGTGACGCAAGGTTGCGGCGACGCCAAGTTGGCCGCGAACTGGGTTTCCGTGGAATTGCAGGCGCTGCTGAACCGGGAGAATCGCGGCATCTCGGACTCGCCGGTAAGCGCCGGCAGCCTGGCCGAACTGATCCTGCGGATCAGGGACAAGACGATTTCCGGCAAGATCGCGAAAACCGTGTTCGAACAACTTGCCGCGGGTTCCCGGGACGTAGACGGGATCATCGAACGGCAAGGCCTGCGCCAGGTCACCGACGAGGGCGAAATCGAAAAGCTCGTCGACCGGGTGATTGCTGAAAACGCGGCGCAGGCGCAGCAATATCGCGACGGCAAACAGCAAGTGCTCGGCTACCTGGTCGGACAGGCGATGAAGTTGTCCCGCGGCAAGGCCAACCCGGCCCGGGTCAACGAGTTGCTGCGCGACAAATTGCGGTCATAACTCTTGAGCCGGCGGAGTCGATCTTGAAAGAAGGCAAGAAGCGCGGCGCGGAACGCACCCAGATCGCCACTCGCAACGAGGAGTGGTCCGACGAGCGCCTGAAAGGCTATCTCGAATTACTGCCGCCGGCCGGCATGCCCCGCGATTACGCGATCCTGCTAAAGGCCTACCGTGGCATGACCGCCGAACTGTTCGCGCGTTTCATTCCTTTCTTCATCGAAGCCGGCAAAGACATCAACATCAAACTGAGCGACGGCAGCACATTCCTCGACCACGTCTCCCAACACCGCAAATCAACCGAATACGCCGCCGTCCTCAAACACGCCGGCGCCAAAACCGGAAAAGTACACTCGATGTGAGTCGCCGTCGGGTGGCGGGAGTACAGCGGACGTGCGAGGGTGAGACCCGGTCGGCGCAGCCGACAAAGAGCAACGCTCTTTGAGGGCCGAACGACTTGCCATGGATGGCAAGGCTGGAGGTAGTCGAAGTCGAAATACTCGCGCCATGGATGGCATGAACTACCCTTCAGAATCCCCAACGCCATTCTGCGACTACGCATAGCTACGCGCAGAATGGCGAAGTGGGCGACGGTTCGAAGCCACCTATTCGATGATTTTGGAAACCACGCCGGCGCCCACCGTGCGGCCGCCTTCCCGAATCGCGAATCGCAAACCCTCGTCCATCGCGATCGGCGCGATCAACTCCACGTTCATCTTCACATTGTCACCCGGCATCACCATCTCAACATCGCCCGGCAACTCCACGTTCCCCGTCACGTCCGTCGTCCGAAAATAAAACTGCGGACGATAACCCTTGAAG
>JANQSV010000012.1 GCA_028279115.1 Pseudomonadales bacterium | reverse complement strand
CTGCCGCAGATCGGCGTCTGGCAAATATCCGGGGAAGGGTTGAGATTCGTGGCCCGCGGCAGGCCAGCTGCGACGCGGTGGACATCATGGGACGACTGAAGAGATGAAGATGAAAGTGAGACGGGAGCGCACCGGCCGCCGGTCGGACCCGGGAGGACGCGGATGACCCAATACGTTTGCGAGCTGACGCCGCTATCGACCGACGACCCCAAGGTGCGGGCGATTTCGTTCTCCGTCCAGGAGTATCGGGGCGGCTGGCGCGGCGAAGCCGAGGTCTCGCCGCCGCCGCCCGAGGACTCCGCCATCCTGTCGTTCTGGAATGTCGCCGACGCGCCCTTCACCGCCGGCTTCACGCCCGGCAACGCAATGGCCCTCGCCATGGTCGTGGGCGGAGGCGCCGACAACGAGGGCGAAGTCGTCCGGACCTGGCCGGCGGTCGTGACGAACGTGAACATAGGTCAGGACTGGCGGACCGGCGCCGTGATATACAGGGTGCGTTTCAGCGACCCCCTGTCGTACCTCTCCAGCCAGCCGGTCTGGGGCGCCTTCCAGGAAAACTCTCCCGCTGAAATTCTCGGCGGCGCCATGTCGCTGGCGGCCGGCGGCAGCGGCGTCCCGAGCTTGACGCCGGAACTGTCCGGCCTCCCCGGCGTGCGCCTGAGCGCCCGCCTGCGCCCTTCCACGGCGAAGATACCTTTTGCGATCGCGGCCGGCGAGCGGCTGGGTTTCTGGCTGCGCCGCCTGCTCGGCAGACTCGGCGCCCGCATCGAATCGCGCGTCGGCGACGACGGGCAGATCGAGATGATCCTGCGCGACGGCAACCCGAGCGACGATCCCTTGCCCATCTTTTTCGAGGCGCCTGGCGGTCCGGGGCCCGCCAATGCGGTGTTGCGGGACCTGGACGCTTTCGGCGCGCCGGCGGAGCGCGCCTCCCTGCTTGACAACCTCGCGATCGGCGATGCCCGCATGTTCGGCGCCTCCGGCGCGGTGGAACAGGTAATCAGCGCGGCCGAAGTCGGGGCCGACGAAGCCGGGGTGCGCGCCGGCTTTCGCGCGGACGCGTGGGAAGTCGCCCAGCGCGCGCTCATGGTGGAGTCGGAAGTTCATCTCGCGCGGCCGGAAGCGCGTCTCGGGTTCATCAACGCGTCCGTCGACTCGCAACGCATCTGGCAAGTGAGCGAAGCGATGCATAACTGCCGCGACGGCCTCTACCGCAACTTCCTGTGGCTGCAAAAGGACGGCGACCCGTGGCGGCTGCCGATACCGGAAGACGACGGGCCGATAGCCATTTCCGGCGTCGTGGACGACGGCGTATCCGCCGCCGACGAGTCCGTGGTTCGGGACCGCGTCGGGCGCATTCCGGTAAGACCGGTCATCCTGCCGAGGCAGGCGGAAGACAAACCGGGCGAGACGCGCCTGTCGCTGCCGGTACTCGCGCCCCTGGGCGGCGGCATGCACGGATTCCTCTCCGCGCACCGGCAAGGCGACGCCTGCCGTATCCTCGTACACCACCCGTTCTTTGCGGAAGTCGTCGGTTTCGGTTATCGCGACGACCGCCGCGTCGGCGCCGATTTCTCCGACGCTTCCACCGGTTTGACGATTCGGCATGGATCGGACGGATGGGCCGGCCTGCTGTTCCGACCGAAGGACGATGTAAAGGAGCAACTGGGGATCGATAGCGAGTAAAACCCGATATCCCGTGTTCCTCGCGGTTTTTTGCAAGTCGCTTGACAATCGTCCGGTCAAACGCGCACAATTTCCCGCTCAGTCTTTTCCGGCTTCAAGAAGGAGATTATTCGATGGCGGATTCAAGTCAACACAAGGTAGGGCGCGTACGACCGCCCCGCGTCCAGATTACCTACGATGTGGAGGAAGGCGGCGCGAACGTCGAGCGAGAACTTCCCCTCGTCGCCGGGGTTGTGTCGGATCTGTCGGGAGACTCGGAAGATCCGACGGACTACGCGGATCGAAAGTTCGTTGAAGTGCAGCAGGGCGGAATCGACAAGTTGATGAAGCGCATCGCCCCGTCCGTGCGGATAAGCGTACCGGACAAGATTTCGGGCGAGGAAGACGCCGAGATCGGCGCGGAACTGAGTTTCCGTTCGACGGACGACTTCTCGCCCATGGGCGTGGCAAAGCAGATACCGCAGACCGCCAAGTTGCTGGAGTTGCGCCGCCACCTCGCCGACCTTTTCGGCAAGGTGGAGGCGAACACGAAGCTGGACGGCATTCTGGGCGACATTCTGGCGGACTCCGAAAAGCAGGAGCAGCTTCGATCCGAACTGGGTATTGAAGCTGCCGAAGAGGAAGATTGACATGGCCGATCAAAAAAGCCAAGCCGCCGCAAGCGAGGCGCAAGATCACACCATCCTGGAGCGGGTTTTCGAGGAAGGCAGGCTGGTTCGCGACGAGCACCAGGCCGACAGCGCCCGAAGCATGCTGAGCGGGTTTATCCAGGAAGCCACCAAGGCCGGCGTTCAAATCGACGGCAGCGCGAAACGGGCCATCGCCGAGCGAATCGTCGCCCTGGACCGACTGATCTCGGCCCAGGTGAACGAGGTCCTGCACAACGAGAAGTTTCAGAAACTGGAAGCGAGTTGGCGCAGTCTGGGCAGTCTGGTTTCGGAAAACGAACTGTCCGCGAACCTGCGGGTCCGGGTGTTCAACTGCAAGCGCCGCGAAATCGAACGGGACTTCTCCCGGGCGCCCGGTTTCGATCAATCGCACTTCTTCAAGCGCATTTACGAGAACGAATACGGCACCCTGGGCGGCACACCGTACACGTTCATGATCAGCGATATCGAATTCGACCGCAACGCGCAGGACATCCAGTTATTGCGCGACGTGGCGGCGGTGGCGGCAATGGCTCACGCGCCGTTCATCGCCAGCGCCGATCCAGGTCTTTTCGATCTGGACAGCTTTACCGAACTCGACCGTCCCATCGATGTCGCCAGCGTGTTCTCCACCTCTGAAATGGCAGCCTGGAACAGTTTGCGCGACAACCCGGATTCGCGCTATCTCGTCCTCACCGCGCCGCGCGTTCTGGTGCGCCCTCCATGGGGGCCGGACGGGGTGCCGGTGGACAATATGGACTTCGTGGAAGATGTCGACGGCAGCGACCACGACAAGTACCTCTGGGGACCGTCGGCATGGAAGGTAGGGGGATTGATCATGCAGTCCTTTTCCGAATACGGCTGGCCCAAATACTCGCCTCGGCATTCACAACAAGCCATCTCGTTTCCTTCGGCTACTCGAGGATGAATAGTATCTTCTATT
>JANQSV010000005.1 GCA_028279115.1 Pseudomonadales bacterium | reverse complement strand
TTCCATCGCCGGCCTGCTCGCCCGGGCTGAAACCGCGGCGGGGACCGGGGCCGCGTTGCTGCGGCTGGACGCGGGCGAACGCCTGCTCGCGGCAGGACGCTTGTCCGAAGCCGAAGCAGTCGCTCAAGCCGCCATGCCGGCGCCGCCGGAATTGGAAATCCGCCTCGTCTTGCTGCGCAGCCGCATAAGCCTGGCGGCGGACGATGGCGCGGCGGCCATGGCGCGGCTGCGCGAGATCGGCGTGCCGGGCCGCCCGGCGGACTATTTCGTCGACTATTATCAGCTTCTGGGAGATATCAATAGCGCCCTGGAACAGCCGCGGCAGGCGATCGGCGCCTGGGCCGAGGTCAGCGGCCTGCGCGACGGCGCGGGCGGCGAAGACGTACGCCGCAAGATCTGGGCCACGCTGGAAGCGCTTTCCGGGCGCGAACTCGAAGAGATGGCCGCTTCGAGCACAAGTTACGAGTTGCGCGGCTGGATCGAATTGGCCCGGGTCGTGGGTTCGGGCCAATACAGCATCCCGCGGCAACTCGAATCCCTGGCGAGTTGGCGCCGGTCCTGGGAACAGCATTCTGCCGCGCGCCAATTGCCCGAACAATTGCGGCAACTGGAGGCGGCCTGGGCCGAACGGCCGCGCCATATCGCCCTCATCCTGCCTTTGCGGGAAGCCGCTGGCGCGGCGATTCAACAGGGCTTCCTCGCCGGATATTACGAAGCGCTGGCGGTTTCGCGCGAGGTGCCGCGCATCTCGCTGTTCGACAGTTCCGGCGCCGCGGATATCCTGCCGATCTACGAGCGCGCGGTGACCGCCGGCGCGGACCTGATCGTGGGGCCACTGTTCAAGGATCTCGTCAACCAGTTGCTCGAAGCCGGAGAACTGCCGACCCCTACGCTGGCGTTGAACTACACCGACGCCGATCCGCCGCCCGGCGACGGGCGGCTGTTCCAGTTCGCCCTGGCGCCGGAAGACGAGATCGACGCCATCATCGATCTCGCCTGGCAGGCCGGACATCGCAACGCCGCGGCGATCTATCCCGCCAACGACGTGTTTCTGCGCCTGCAGAACATCTTCGCCGAACGCTGGCGCGCCCGCGGCGGCAATTTCGTGTCGCGGGCGGCGTATCCCGGCGCGGGAGATTTCACCGATGTGGTCAAAAGCGTACTCGACATCGACGCCAGCGAGGCGCGGCTGCAACGCCTGCTCGACGTGTTGCCGCGCTCGAACGTCGCATTCACGCCGCGCCGGCGCCGCGACATCGATTTCATTTTTCTGATGGCGAACCCGCAGGTGGGGCGCCAGATCAAACCCGCGCTCGATTTCTATTTCGCCGATGACCTGCCGGTATTCGCCCTGCCGTCGATCTACGACGGCTCCGACAATACGGATCTGAATCGGGATCTCGAAGGCGTCATTTTCGCCGACGCGCCGCTGATGTGGCTGGATCCCGGCGTTTCCCTCGCCAGCGGCGGCGCCGAGCGCAGATTGCAGGCCATGGGCATCGACAGCTTCCGCCTTTACCCGCGGCTGCAACAGTTTCTCAGGCGGCAG
>JANQSV010000424.1 GCA_028279115.1 Pseudomonadales bacterium | reverse complement strand
CCCTGCGACGAGATGTTGCCGGACGGTTCCGGCCTCAGCCAGCCGGACGGTACGGGCGGTGAAAATGCGGATCTCGAGATCGTTCGCGCAAACTGCCTTGCCGAGCCCGGCATCCAGGCTTACTTTGCCGATCCGGATAATGCCGGAGAGCCGTTTCGGTTCGACGGAGGCGTGCAGGGACCGAATGCCGGCAACCCCAACCTGCGGGAGGAGACGGCCGATACCCTGGTAGCAGGATTCGTCTACCGTCCCCGCCAGCTTGAGGGCTTCACGCTGATAGCCGATTACTATGAGATCGAGATTGAAGACGCGATCACCTCCGTTTCGACCCAGGATACGGTCGACCTTTGCTATTCGGCCAGCGATTTTCCCAACAATCGCTTCTGTGACGTGATTACGCGGAACCCGTTCAGCGGTGAAGTGGTCGAGGTGATCAACTATCAGGAGAACCTGAACGAAGAGCGGGTTTCAGGCATCGATATTACCGTGCTCCATGAAGCGGATTTCGATGCGATCCCCGGAGACTTCGAACTCGACGTGCGCTATTCCCGGTACTTCGACTGGGAAACTTCCTTTGCGGGTATCGGCGATGTGATCCTCACCACTTCACCGCTCGGTGAAATCGAGACGGGCGAGGACGAATGGCGCGCCCGCCTGCGTTACAGCCTGGGCGATTTCCGGGCCACGTACACCGTCACTCATCTCGCCGGCGGGGTGGACGACCTGCTGAACGATCCAGACCCCGCGGACGATCGATATTTCAGCGTGGGGGGGCAGAGTTTTCATCGCCTTTACCTGTCATACTACTTCGGCGACAACCCTCGATTCAGAGTGTATGGCGGCGTGAACAACCTGTTCGACGAAGTGGGTCCCCTGCTGCCTACCGGCCTGGACAACGGAGGATCGCGAAACATCGACAGCAATCTGAACGACATCCTGGGGCGTGAGTGGTACGCGGGGCTGCGTATAACGTTCTAAGTTGGAGGCCGCGCGGCGCGGGGGGCCATCCGGCGCCGCGCGGCATCCACTGCCGGGCCACGGTACTTGAGATTGATACAGATGAAATTCTCCGCAACGGTTTTCTCCGCGGCAGTGCTGGCGGCCCCACTGCTTCTGTCGGCGGCCCCCGCACCGATGACGCCCGTCGACATGGTGGAATTGCCGCGACTTTCCGAGCCAAGACTGTCGCCGGACGGACGATATGTGCTGTATCTGAGGTCGACGACCGACTGGCAGGCGAACGAGATCGTCGATCGCTTTCGCCTCCTGGATGCGCGTACCGGAGAGGCGCTGCCGGTCCCCGAACCTTCGGGACCGGAGGAGTCCTTCGGCGAGGCATGGTGGAGCCCGGACGGGGAATGCTTCGCCACGCGGCTCAAGCGGGAATCCGACCGATACAGGCAACTCTACCGCTATTGTCTCGACAGTCGCGAATTCGAGCGCATTACCGAACATGGATCGTCCATATCGTCAATGGTATGGAGCAGCGACCCGGACATCCTGTACTTTATCGCGCCCCGGCAGCGAGACGAGCGGACCGCGCGGCTGCTGGACGACGATTGGCTGATCGAGCCCTACGATCGCCCGCCGCCCCGGGAAGTGTGGCGTCTCGATCTCGAAACCGGTACCGCGCAGCCGCTCATTGCCGGGGATTTTTCGGTGCGAAGCGCAACGCTGGGGGGCGATGGCAGACACTTGGTGTATGTCAGCTCCCCGGATCAGGACAGGGATGCCGCCCACCGGGGCGATGTATGGGTATTCGATCCCGAAACAGGGCAACGGCAGCGCTGGACCGAGAACGACTACCGGGAAATGCGCCCCGCGTTGTCTCCGGACGGCAATACGCTGGCGTATATCGCGACGGTTAACGAAAACCACGAACCCTATTACGAGGACAAGGTATTCGTTCATCGCAGGAATGCGGGCCGGCCCGAACGACTGTTGCCAGACGCCGCGATGGAGACGCTCTCATTCGCCTGGGACGCGGCCGGCGACGGAATCTTCATTCTGGGCAATACCGGCCTGCGCACCGATCTTTACCACTATACGCTGGCGACCGGGGAACTCAGGCGCCTGACCGCGGGCGATCATGTCCTCGCCGATTGGTCCTATGACGCCGGGCTGGACAGCCACATCGGGCGCCTGGTGAGCGCGGCCGATCCCGGCAACGTCGCGGTAATGACCAGCGAGTCCCGCGGCTTCGTCGACGTACTCGACGAATACGGATCGTGGCGCGAACAATTCCTGTTGCCCAGGCAAGAGGGGCTCCACTGGCGCGGGCGGGATGGAGCCGAGGTCGAGGGGCTGCTGGTCTATCCGCTGAACTACCAACCGGGCAGACGGTACCCGCTGGTGACAGTCATTCACGGCGGGCCCCGGTCCTCGGCACAGTTCGGGTCGTGGAACGCGTCCCGCTATGTGGCCGTGCTGGCGGCGCAGGGATACGCGGTGCTCCTGCCCAATCACCGGGGCGGCACCGGATACGGCGACCGGTTCATGCGCGACATGTTCGGCGCCTACTTTCGCAATGCCCACCACGATGTGCTGGCCGGTGTGGACGCCATGATAGAGCGCGGCATAGGCGACCCCGACAGGCTCATCGTATTCGGCTGGAGCGCGGGCGGGCACATGGTCAACCGGCTGATCACCGAGACCGGCCGCTTCAAGGCGGCGTCTTCGGGCGCCGGGGCGTCGGACTGGGTGTCGATGCACGGTGAGAGCGACATACGCCATTACCGGCAGTTCTGGTTTGGCGGCGCGTTTCCCTGGACACAGGGGGCCAGTTACCGGCAGTACCGCCTGGACTCGCCGCTGAAAGACGCATGGAAGGTGACGACGCCGACGCTGTTCTTCGCCGGCGGAGACGACGTGCGGGTTCCGCCGACCCAGGCGATCATGATGTATCGCGGCGTCCGCGCCGCGGGAGCGGAAACTCGGCTCTTTATCGCCGACGGAGAGCCTCACAACTTTGAACGACCCTCCTTCAAGCTCTTCAAGATCAATACCGAACTCGAGTGGTTTTCGAGGCACGCGCTCGGCGAGTCCCATACCTTCCTTCTGCCGCCGGAGGCCACCGTAAACGGCGAAGCAAACCGCTGGCGGGATTGACCGCGAGACTCGAACACGCCATGAACGCATTTCCGATACGAGAAGACGCCGTCGTACTCGGACTCTTGTCCCTGACGCTTGGCCTGTTGTTCTACACCCGTAGTCTGGGCGGAGCCTGGGCACGGTTTTACACCTTTGTTCCCATTGTCCTGCTGTGCTATCTGATTCCTTCGCTGATGAACAGTTTCGGCATCATAACCGTTGAAGGTTCCCGGCTCTGGACGGTTGCCACCAATTACTTTCTTCCGGCCAGCCTCATCCTGTTGACATTGAGCATCGACCTGAAGGCCGTCATGGGCCTTGGCCCCAAGGCCCTGATCATGTTCTTCACCGCAACCGCCGGTATCGTCCTCGGCGGTCCGGTGGCGGTAGCCCTGGTCGCCCTGGTCAGCCCGGAGGCGGTCGCGGGAGAGGGGCCGGACGCAGTCTGGCGTGGACTGGCGACGATTGCGGGAAGCTGGATTGGCGGCGGCGCCAATCAAACCGCGATGCTGGAAATTTTCCAGTACAGTCCGGAGAAATACGGCGCCATGGTCGCGGTGGACATTGTGGTGGCGAATATCTGGATGGCGTTGCTGCTCTACGGCGCCGGCAATCCGGAGGTGCTGGATCGCTGGCTGCGCGCGGACACGCGGGTGATCGACGTATTGCGCGACAAGATGGCGAATTTCAGTCTGGCCACCTCTCGCGCGACGACGACCGAAGATCTCATGAAGCTGGCAGCCATCGCCATGGGAGGGGTGGGTCTGGCGCACGGACTGGCCGGATTGTTTTCCGCGCTGGCATTGCGGAGCCCCGTGCTTCAACACTCCATACTGTCCAACGGGTTTTTCTGGGTTGTCGTTGCGGCAACAACGGTGGGCCTGGGGCTCAGCTTCACCCGATTGCGCAACCTGGAGGGGGCCGGCGCGTCGAAAATCGGCACGGTTTTCATTTTCCTGCTGGTCGCCGTCATCGGCACCCGGATGGACTTGTTCCAGGTCGTTGAACAACCCATGCTTTTCGTTGTCGGCGTCGTATGGATGCTGTTTCATACTGTATTGCTGTTCGTTGTTGCAAAACTCATCCGCGCGCCCTTTTTCTTCATTGCGATAGGCAGCAAGGCGAACGTGGGAGGCGCCGCATCGGCGCCGGTCGTGGCGGCCGCCTTCCATCCGTCGCTTGCCCCGGTGGGCGTATTGCTGGCGGTGCTCGGTTACGCTTTGGGCACCTACGGGGCAATAGCATGCGCCCAGCTCATGCGGCTGGTGGCGCCTGTATGAACGCGTCCTACGGATTCATGACCTATCGAACCGAATGCGATTTTCTGGGATCGTTGGAGGTGCCGGCGGATTGCTACTACGGCATCGAGACGCAACGCGCGATTCTGAACTTCCCCATTACCGGCGTGCCCATTTCAGCCATGCCTGAACTGCTGACGGCTTTCGCGTGGATCAAGGAAGCCGCCGCCGCAACCAATTTCCTGGCCGGCAGTTTGACTCGTGAGCGGGCCACGGCCATCAGGCAGGTTTGTCGGGAGATCCTTGCCGGGCAGCATAGGGATCAGTTTCCCGTCGACGTTATCCAGGGCGGCGGGGGTACCTCGACCAACATGAATGTCAACGAAGTCATCGCCAACCGGGCTCTGGAAATTCTCGGCTACCCGCTTGGCGCTTACGAATTTCTTCATCCGAAAGACCACGTTAACAGGTGCCAGTCAACCAACGATGTCTACGCTACCGCCATACGGCTGACAGTCGTTCAGATCAACCAGCGATTGGCCAAGGCGATACGGCGGTGCGTCTCGGCATTCGAGGAACGCGCCGAAGCCTTTGATACCGTGCCGAAACTGGGTAGAACGCAACTGCAGGATGCGGTTCCCATGACCGTGGGCGACGAATTGCGCGGGTTTGCCGCGGCGCTGGCCGAAGACATCGAGCGAATCGAGGAAATGAAACCGCTCTTCCTGGAAGTCAATCTGGGCGGAACGGCGATCGGAACCGGCATCGGCGTGAGCGAATACTATGACGCGCATATTTTGGCGGCGCTGGAAGAAACGTCGGGTCTGCCGGTCACCAGGGCCGGCAATCGTATAGAAGCCACTTGGGACACCGGAATATTTGTGTTCTACAGCGGTCTGCTGAAAAGGCTGGCGACGAAATTGAGCAAGATCGCCAACGACCTTCGACTGCTTGCCAGCGGCCCCATGGGAGGTATCGGGGAATTGCGCCTTCCGCAGGTGCAGCCTGGATCGTCAATCATGCCGGGCAAGGTCAATCCCGTGATTCCCGAAGTCATGAATCAGGCTTGTTTTCGCGTGTTCGGGGCGGATACGACAGTGACGTTCGCAGCGGAATCGGGCCAACTGCAACTGAATGTCATGGAGCCTCTGATCATCTGGTCGATCCACGACGCGGCTTCGAGTCTGATCTCGGCCATCGGCACCCTGGTTGACAACTGCGTTACCGGGCTTGAAGCCGACCTTGAGCGATGCGCGCAGAATCTGAGCGCCAGTCCCGCGCGAGCGACGCTGATCGCATCCGAGGTCGGGTACGGCAGGGCCGCGGAAGTCGCTCTCCACATGATCCAGAAACGGATGTCATTCGAAGAGGCCCTTCGCGCGGTGCTGCCCGAGCGGGCGGAGGCGCTGCTGAGGGATTTGTCCGATCTTTCCTGAGAGCGGGCGCAGTCAGTGCGGCTGCCAGTGCAAGCTCCGAACCGGGGGCGATCTTTCTCAAGCAACTTCAATCATCAGTCTACAGTGGTCGCTTGAGCCCCATTCGTTGGGTTTGTTCAAAGCACGGACGCTGACTGTGTTGTGGAAGCCACGGGATGCGAAGGCGTAATCGAGTTGACGGTTGGCTTTGGCTGGGGTTTGGTGGATTGTGTGGTAGGTCGGGACGTTTTGGGAGTCGGCGGGGACGTCGGGTTGTCGTGTTGCTGCGGGATTGCCGTTGGGTGATTGAGGGCCGATGAATTCGAGGCCGAGGGCATTGAAGCGAGCCCAGACGGTTTCTTCCCTTTCGGAGATCGACAGTTCTTTGCCTGTTGCGCCGAAAAACATGTTCAAATCGCCAGCGGCGAGAATCCTCTGTTCATTCGGATTCATGTAGTCTATAAATACCGACAAGTCTGAAAGGATTCGGTGCGCTGAGCCGTCCGCATAAATCCAGCTTTTTCCAGTGGTCGGATGCGCTCGCATCCATCGCGCGTACATGGAAAATACGAGAAACGCGTTTTGCGGCTGGTCGAACGGGATTACCCTTGCCGCAGCGAGAGTTCCGATTCCGCTCACACCAATTGTGCGTTCGTCCAGGTCGCTGTTCGGCGGCATCTGACTCAGCCACTCTACCCGTATCCGGTCGGACAAGCGTACGACGAGGGGCCAACGGTCGTAGAGATTCCGATTCCAGAAAACCTGATCGTCGTATTCGATCAGGCCGGACGCCTCCGCGGGTGGACTGCCGGCCTCCCGCAACAGCGCGATGTCGGCCTCGCCCCGCTCAGCCATTGCCGCAAGCACACACCACGGCTCCTGCTTCTTGTTGATGTTCCAACTTACAACGCGAATCATCGTTTCAGTCTGGCCTTGACTGCGCTTGCTATGGGTTTGGGATACGCCTGTTGCGCGAAAAGGAACCGCAGTTTTTCAGGATTGATGTTGGTCATGTCGAGTTCCGGCAGATTCGAGAAGCGCTTTCCCCTCCGGGTGCTGATATAGAAGGAATCCAGCAGAGCCTTTTCGGCTGTGGCCAGCAAGTACGGTGGATTGGTCTCGGAAGTCTCCACCCCCGTTACTGTCATTTCCGGCTTGATTTGCAGGAACTCGAATCTGCCGATTGGCGTGCTGGTCGTCCTTCCATGACCGGTCGACGCTACCTGAATGACCGCCGGTATCTGCGAAACCACGCCGTGAAGATGCAATGCGGTGATGAAGGATATATAGCCTCGTTCCCTGCCAAGCAGAATCGGCGCAGCCTGATTCGGCGTGAAGGCAGGATGCGCCGGCTGGCACCAGGCGCCTCGGGTGATTCTGACCACGACGTCGCGCTCTGCAAGTTTCCGAAGTCTGCGGGAAGCCGTGCTGCGGGAGCAACCGCAACGGAACGCGAATTCCCTGGTGGAAAATGTTGCATGCTCCTGGAGGAAGCGAATCTCGTTCATGGTTCGTCCTCAAGCAGCCGGAACACAAAATCCCGCATGTCCGTCCAAACCTCCCTGTCGCCAAACCGATCGAGAATGCCTTCTTCCAGGAACGGCAGAACCTGATCGCAGTAGTGCCTGAAATCCAACGAAAGCAATTGCTCTTGCGCCTTGCCAAGCAGTTCGGCATCAAGCCCCCGCAGATCGAACTCATGTCCTCCCAGATGAAGGACGTATAAATCAAATACATCCCTGGCCTGTACCGCGCTTCTTCCGGCAAGCGCGTGAATCTTTTGCCGCGCAGCCGCCGCTGCCGGATAGTGCTGACAGGAGAAAGCCAACAACCGATACGGCAAGACGATGGCGCCGTCTATAATATCGGTGACTGGATTATCCCGGCCCCCGCGGCGGGAGAACTCGATCTTGGTCGGAAGCTTTTCATTCGCCGTCGTCAACAGTTGCACACGGAATCGTTGCGTTGTCGCGGTATGCTTGGCCTTTTCGCGATCGCCCGTCAGCAAACCGGAAATGCCGTAAGCTTTCAGCGAACGCAGTAAGAAAGCGCTGTCGAGTATTTTGTAGCCATTTTTCCTCAATGTGCTGACGGAGCCACCCAATACGTCAACGTCCAGATCCTCCGAATATCTCGGACTGCGGAAAAAAAAGCGCAGGTTCGCCCCGCCCTTGAGCACGAAAAGTCCCGAGTCCGAGACTTTCAGCAACTGCTCAAGGAACATCAGATGGAAGACTTCCCGTTGCTGGCGATGTGTGAATTGCATGCAAGAATTATGAATATGAATTAACCTATCTGTCAATCCATATTCATAATAAAATATTTTCGTTGCAATGACGCAATTTGCCTATCGCCAATGAGATTCTGCGACTACGCTTCGCTTCGCGCAGAATGACAGTGGGGGAGAGTTTCGCTACGCGCGGAATGACGGATGGGTCAGAGACTCAGACTCAATCGCCCTTCTTGCCAATCAAAGGCACCAGTGCAGGGGTGGAATCGAGGTAGGCCCGGTAGTCGGGGTTGTCGCCCCAGCGTTGTTTGCCGGCGCGTTCCAGCATGTTGATGCCGCTGACCCTGGTGAGCAGGAAAATCACGAACACCGGCGAGATCAGGGTGATGTATTGCCAGCCGGAAAACGCTGGAAAGGCGATCATCGCGATGCCGATCCAGAGCACGATTTCGCCGAAATAGTTCGGGTGGCGGGAAATCGACCACAACCCGCTGCTGATGAACTTGCCTTCGTTGGCCGGGTCGGCGCGAAACCGCGTTTTCTGCGTGTCGGCGGTCACTTCGAAAGCGAATCCCGCCAGCCACAAGGCGAGTCCCGCCGCGAAGAAGGCATCGAGACCGATGGATTCGGCCGAAGATACCGCCGCCAGGCCGGCGGCCATGGTCACGTAGACCCAGGTGCCGCTCAGCGTCCAGGTGAGCAGGAAGCGAAAGAAATTGATCTTGATCGGATCGAAACGGCTGTCGCCGCCGGCGCGTTTCACTCGCGCGAAAAGGAAACTGCCCAGGCGAATCGCCCAGATTGCGATGAGCAGGCACAACACCAGGCCGCGAGTGTCGAGAGCGGGATGCAGGATCGCCGCCGTCCCCAGTGCGGACAGATAGGTAATGCTGCCGGTCAGGTCGAAATAGTGTTCGGTCTGGTAAATCCAGGACGGAATGAATACCAGCCAGTGGACCAGGTAGATGACGATGCCGGCAATTGCGAATAGCGGCAGTTCGCCCCACTCGGCGCTGCCCTGGCTGCCGGCCCAGCCGATGCCGGCGCCGAGCAGCAGGGCGACAATCGTGAAAACAACCGCTTTCGAACTATTCAATGAAACTCCACCCGCGCAAGTGCGATGCCGCTTTCGCCGGCAACGGCGTACAACAGGTAAACCTCGTCGCCTTCGACATAAATCGCCGGATCGCGCAACTGGTTTACATGTCCATACGCCGTACTGCGCACGGACGGTTCAATCGGCGCTCCAGCTCCCTCCCAATCGAATTCAGGCCGCAGCACCTCGACTTCGGGAGATTCCCGCCACGCGCTCCAGTCGCTGCTGATGTCGATGGTGCTGAGCAGGATCGTCTCCGGCGCGTCGCCGACCCGGGTCCAGAACACGTAAAGCGTATCGTCCCGGACGATCAGCGCGGAATGGCGCATGTTCGGCACGAACAGGAGCGGGCCTTCCTCGAAATCGGTCAGGCCGTCCACAGAACGATAGAACTGGCCGGGCATTGACATGGCGTACGTCATTCCATCGTGTTCGAAAGCGCGCATATAGCCGCGGCCGATGTTCTCGGGCATCGTCGTGAAATTGACCCCGTCATCGGACAGCGCGACACGGGAATGCTGGAAGCCCGGCCCTTCGAGGCCGTGGAAATACATGACGATGCGCCGGTTTTCCTCGTCGACATGCACATCGGGGGAGGCGATGTGCGGTTCGGTCAATTCGAGCGCGAGATCGTGGGAGACTCGCGCACCGCTGGCGCGCCGCTGCTCGACAAGGGCATCGAGTTCGGCCTGGGAAATTTCAGGTCTTTCCGGCGTGAAATACGATTCCTCTATCTGCAGGCTGCCGGGTTCGTGGACCTGCCACGGCCCGGTTAATTCATCGGCATAGGCAAGGCGGATATAGAGCCCCTTGTGATCGGCGAAATAGAGGTAGTAGCGTCCCATGCGGTTCGGCAGCCATTCCGGGGTCTGAATCAGCGAAGGCCCCTGGATGTTGACGCCAAGGCTCGGATGCAGTTCGGGTCCGATGATCGGCTCGTCGAGCAGGCGGGCGATCGTGACATCCTGGGCGCCTGCGCCGGCGGCAAAAGACAGGGCGAGCGCCAGCGCCGCCAATCGGATTCGTTTCATCTGCGTTTCTCCCGTCTGGAATTACTGGATGGTGGGCGGCTCGAATTGCGGATACTCGATACCCAACTGCTCAAGATAGGTGTCGAAACGGCTCGGGTCGTAGTAGAACTCCTCCAGCAGGGGCCGGAATTCTTCCTGGACGGCGCGGTTCTTGTCGATGGCCGGCGGGTCGTCGGGGCCGATGAAGGGCTGGTATTGCGCGTCGGCCGTTTGTACGTCGTCGAAATAGTTCCACGCTTCCTCGAGCAGCGTATCGCTCGTCAGCAGATCGAGCATCGTCGTGGCGACTACCTTGGCGCCGGCCTCGGTGCCCTTGTGGGCGATCGGCGTAGCCATGGTCATGGCGCTCGACCAGTGATGCATGATCAGGCCGCTGACGTTGGAGGGAAAACGCAAGGTCACCGTCGGCACGTTCCAGGAAACGTCGCCGATGTCGTCCGAACCGCCGGAGATGGGAAATGGCGAGGGTTCGCCGATGTCCGGAAGTTCGCGCGGCAG
>JANQSV010000422.1 GCA_028279115.1 Pseudomonadales bacterium | reverse complement strand
CCGATGTCGAAGCCGTCGTCGACGATGCGCGAATCGGCGCCCATCAACCTCGAAAGCAGAATATTGCCCACGCGGTCGTAAGCGGCGTCCTCGACGGGGACCCAGCTTTCCTGCACCAGCCTGCAGCGCATGCCGAGCCTGGCCGCGGTGGCCGCCACCAGCCGCGTATGATTCGACTGCACACCGCCGATCGAGACCAGGGTGTCGGCGCCGCTGGCGATCGCGTCGGGCACGATGTATTCGAGCTTGCGCAACTTGTTGCCGCCGAAAGCCAGGCCGGAATTGCAGTCCTCGCGCTTGGCCCAGATCTCGACCTTGCCGCCGAGAGCGTCAGAGAGTCGCGGCAGGGGCTCGATGGGAGTCGGACCGAAAGTCAGGGGATAGCGTTCGAAGTTCTTGAGCAGCGACATATGCGTGTTCGAAATTGACTCAGGCGAGCCGGGACCCGTTCGGGACGGGACTGTCGGGTCTGGCCAGCACGACCGCTCCGTCGGGGCGGTAGAAACCCGTCACCAGGCATTCGGACATGATGGGCCCGATCTGTTTCGGCGGAAAATTGATCACCGCCACCACCTGCCGCCCCACCAGCTCCTCGCTGGTATAAAGATCGGTGATCCGCGCGCTCGATTTGAGAATACCGACCTCGGGCCCGAAATCGACTTGCAATATGTAGGCAGGCTTGCGCGCCGCGGGAAACTCGTCGGCCCGCAAGATCGTGCCGACGCGTATTTCCACCTTCTCGAAGTCATCCCAACTGATCGTGTTGCCGTTCGACATCTGTCTTTCCGTTCTCGTCTCCCCGGTGCAATTTTGCGCACCCATCGGGAAAACTTCATGGCTCGATCCTCGACGCTGCGGGGCGCGGGGCGCGGGGCGCGGGGATAACTTAGCCGGAAAGCGCGGCTGATTTCAACGCCGCGGGGCCCGGCAACCCGGCGTCATTCCGCGCGCAGTCGCGGAATCTCGTTGAATGTGGCGCGGTCGTCGAGAGATTCCGCGACTGCGCTTCGCTTCGCGCGGAATGACGGGTGACGGGAGTTCCGCGCGGAATGGCGGTGAGCGAGGAGCGGTGGGCGAGGAGCGGTGGGCGATCGGGCGCGACGGGGCTTGACGGCATGATCGCTCGGGTTAGACTGAACGCCTCACGCTGCTGTTTGTGTTCTTGGAGAGTAATCCAGTGCGCCGATCCACGATTTTGACGATTGCCGGCATTTCCGCGGCAAGCATTCTGTTACTGGCCGCCTGCGAGGCGCCGCGGTTGAATCTGTTCCGCTATGGCGAACCGGGGACGCCGCTGGCGGTGGGTGACGAAGTGAAAATCGATTTTTTCACCAACGAAATGAACTTCAACACCGGCTTCGCGCTCGACGCCGGCGCGGGCTACGCGCTTGGCGTCACCGTCCTGAGCGCCTGGTTCGACCGCGATATCAATACCAACGAGGCCGGCGAAGAACTCGACGAGCGGGGATTCGATAACAGCCTGATGCCCTATGACTGGGTCGGTTACCTGCGCCGGTCACGGGATCACAACTGGTTCGAACTCATGTTGCATCAGCCTTCCTGTCCGCGGGCAAGCCTGACCGGAGTTTCCGACCTCGCATTCGACGAGGAGAGCGGCAGTTACAATTTCGTTGCCGTCTGCGACGGCAATCTCGCATTGTTCGTCAATGACAGCGTGGGTTTTTACGGCAACAACGTGGGTTATGCGAATATTTCCCTGACCAGGTTGAACTAGGGCGCCCGCAGGAAAGTTGGAGAAGCGCGATGCATACCATGCGACAAATTCTGGACCGCAAACAAAACAAGCAGATCTGCTCGATTCGCCCGGACGCGAGCGTCTATGACGCGATCAAGTTGATGGCCGACCGGCGCGTGGGCGCGTTGCTCGTGATGACCGGCCCCGAGCTGCAGGGGGTTATCTCGGAACGGGACTACGCCCGGGAAGTCATTCTCAAGGGACGCGCCTCGCGCGATACCCGGGTGGACGAGATCATGACCGCCGAGGTGGTTTCCGTTCCTTCCAGTCACGCGGTCGATACGGCGCTGAATCTGATGACGGACCATCATATCCGTCACTTGCCGGTGGTCGACGACGGACTCGTGGTCGGCATCGTCTCCTTGGGCGACCTGGTCAAGGACATCATGAGCGACCAGCGCGCCACCATTGAGCAATTGCAGAACTATATCCGCAGCTAGGAGCGCGACCCGGAAGAGGCCACGCGGCAATCGCCGTGGGCGACGAGAGTCCGACCCCGCGCCTCCACCGTCAGGCCGAGGTTCGCGTCGGCATAGACCAGCGCGCCGCCGATTTCCAGCGTCGGTGTCGGCACGCGTCCCGCGCCGAACGCGAACGGTCGCGAGCCCTCCAGCACGAACCGCAGCCGGTTCGCCGAAGAAGCCGTCGCCGCCAGTCGGCCGGCCCCTCCGCCGCATCGGAGTCGATGCGCGCCGTTTTCGGTCAGGACGTTAGTTAACTGGATAGCGCCGCCCGATCCTTCAATCACCACCGAGTACGTCGTGCTGGCACTGAGCACGGTGCCCGCGGGCGCGGTGAACCTATTGTTCCCGACGGCAAGACTCGATGGATTGGTCAACGTGACGGGCGAGGTCAGACTGTGCGCCGACCCCGTCCCCACCTTCACCGTCAGGCCCGGTGGAGCGCTGGAGAAATCTATCGTGATCGCGTGGAGAGCGTAACCGTTGCTGCCGCCGCCGGTGACAAATCTCTCTGCGACGTCGAAGGAGGCAAGGCTAGCTGTAATTGCCATCGGCAAATTCGATATTGCTCATCAGCGTCTCGGCCTGCGCCGGGGCGGCGAGGGCGAGCGCCGCCGGCACGGTCAGCGCCGCCGCATACTCGTCCACCTGGAGAGCGGTGTCTCGGTTCACTCCCAGACGTTGAATTGCGCCATGCATCTGCGGATAGACTGCCCGGAAGACTCGATCGGAATGTGTGTTTTCTCGATCCGCCCGGAACTGCCGTCAACGGCGTCGCGCTGACTCCGGAAGACTTGATGGTCCTCCGGTCCGGAGCGGCTGTGGAAGTGGACATCTCCGCGGAAGGGGCACATTCCCGTCCCTTTCCGTCGAGCGAAAGATGCTGGAGTCTTTGGCCCGAACGGGCGTCGGCGTGGAATGTCTCGAGCCGGAAGCGCTTCGACTACGAGACCTTGGCCGCCAGGACCAAACGTTCTCCGCGGATGATCCAGCTATCCTTTGCCGAGCACACCAAGACGATGCCGATCCGCTACTTTCAAGCCTTGAAACTCCACCGCGCGCGTGAAGCGCTGCTGGCGGATTCTGGTGACTCTGCGGCGCCCATCAGCGAACTGGCCGCCGCACACGGCCGCCCCAACCGGAGCGGGTTGACGAAGTTGTCCCGGCAGCAGTTCGGCGAGACGCCCTCGCAAACGCGCAAAAAAAGGATTGACTAGCATTCCGATTGGCGCAGCCGGTAGCCGCCGTCCGCGGCGGCCTCGAAACGCAGCCGGTAATTGATGCAGGTGGGATTCTCGCCGGGCGCGTGGCTGACATAGATCAGTCTTGTCGGCGTCCGTCCGGCAATCGCATCGAGCGTGCCGAGAATGAAATCGCGATGGTAGTCGTCGAGCCCGACGCAGGGTTCGTCGAGGATCAGGATGGCCGGCTGTTTCACCATCGCCCGCGCCAGCAGCGCGAGCCGCTGCTGGCCGAAGGAAATCCGGTGATAGTAATCCCCGGCCAGATGCGCGATGTGCAATGTCTCAAGCCAAGCCCGCGCATGCTCCCGTTCACTGGCGCCGCTGTCGTCGTACAGTCCCACCGAATCATAGAACCCCGAAACCACAACGTCGAGCACTTTCCAGCCTTTCACATAGCGGTTGTGCAATTCGTTGGATACGACACCGAAGCGGCGCTTGACGTCCCAGACGGTTTCGCCGCTGCCCTTGCGCCGCCCGAACAGATACACCTCCTGCCCGTAAGCCTTGTGATTCTCGCCGTCGATCAGGTTCAGCAAGGTGGACTTGCCGCAGCCGTTGGGCCCCTCGACGAGAACGTGATGCCGCCCCGCCATGGTCCAGTCGAGCTCGCGCAGGACTTGCAAGTCGCCATAGCCGGCATTGACCTTGCGCAATTCGATGAGTTTCGCATCCGGTGCGGGCGCTTCGCGCGCGACTCCCGGCAATTGGGGAATCCGGTCGGGCACGGCGCCGCGCCGACGCCGGAAACGCGCGGCCGCGCGCTCCCAGGCGGCATCGCTCATGGCGCCCTGCTCCACCACTCGCAGACGCTCCATGACCAGCAGGCGGGTCGCTCCGGGGAAACGGTCCCGCGCGCGGCGGCACAAATGCAGGCTCACGCAGCCCGGCCCCAGATGCGCCGCGATGGTTGCGCTGATACGGGCGCGGGAATCCCGGTCCACGGCTTCCAGCGGCTCGTCGAAAATGAGCAACTTCGGGCGGGCGCCATGTTGTCCATAGAGCGCGCGGGCGATCAATGCGCGCCGGATCTGCCCGGAAGACAGGAAACGGATGCCCTTGGCGAGCAAGGGGGTCAAGTCCAGCTCCGAGCATAGCGACTCAAGCAGCTTGTCGTCCTGTTCCCGGGCGGGCAATGCGGCGCGGATCAGCTCCGCCACCAGCGTTCCCCGGTCCTGCGCGTCCTCGCTGTAATCGCTGATGTCCAGCCTTTCGTCCCGCCGCCAGAGGCGCTGCTGCTCTTCGAAGGAAACCGGCAGAATGTCGCTCGCGGGGTCGAAACCCGCGGCATAGGTCACATAGCTGCCGGTTTCCGGGCGGCGGCCCGTGATCAGCGCCGCCAGCAGGGATTTGCCGGCGCCGTTCGGGCCGTAGACGCACCAATGCTCTCCGGCTTCGACTTCGAAACGGTCGATCTCAAGCAAGTCCCGGCGGCCGATGCGGCAGCGGGCGTTTTCAATCCGGAAAAGCATCGGCGAACAAACTGCTCATGTGCGTGGTTTCGGCGAGCGGGTGTCCCATGAAAGCGCACACGCGTTCAGGAGCGCAGGTAGGAGGCGCCGTTTACGTCGATGATGGTTCCGGTGGAGAACTCGGCGCCTTCGGAGGCGAGAAACAGCACGGCATGGGCGACTTCTTCGGGTTCGGCGACGCGCCGGAACGGGCTTTGGGCGCGGATTTCCCCGCCTTCCGGGCTGCTGAGACGGTCGGCGGTCAATTCCGTGTTGACGAATCCGGGCGCCACCGCGGCGACGAAGATAGCGTGCGGCGCGAGCGCGACGGCGAGAGACTGACTCAGGGAGTTGAGCGCGGCCTTGCTGGCTCCGTAGGCGGGCTTCAGCGGTTCGCCGCGGAAAGCGCCCCGCGAGGTGATGTTTACTATTCTCCCGCCGCCGTTCGGGATCATATGGCGCGCGACGCAGAAGCACAGGTTGGCCGGCCCCAGCAGATTGGCGTCCAGGGTCTTGCGCCAGGCTTCCCGCCAGTCCCGATAGGAAACCTCGGCGATGCGGTGATAGATGCCAATGCCCGCGTTGTTGACGAGGATGTCGATTCCGCCCAGGCCGTCGAGCGCCTCGTTCACGCCCGCCTCGACCGCATCCGCATCCGCGACGTCCGCCGCTATGGCCAGATGTCCGCTACCCGGCAACAGCGATAACGTGGATTCGGCGGCCTCCCTGTTTTCGCGATAAATGATCGCGACTTTCGCTCCCGCCCGCGCAAACGCAAGGGACACGGCCTTGCCGATGCCCCGCGAGCCGCCGGTTACCAATACCTTTCGATCATTGAAGTTCATATTCGCTTCCGGTTCTCAATCGCTTTCCAGACAGCAAGCCTCGGCCGGGCGCGAAGACATGCCCTGCACAGAGTGGTATCTTAAACCAATCTCCGTTTACTTTTTTCTGTTGAATCTCACGGCAAAGTGGACTCTAATCCTTGCCATGCCATCGCTGGACTTATATAGTCCGGCGATGGACGCCGCGTTTGCGCCCGCCTCGGGATCACAGCGGCTGAAACAGGATCAGGGCATGTCAAAGATTCGCTATTTCGTCGCCGTGCTGGCGCTGCTCGCGCCGGTCGGATTCGCCGCCGAATGGGGTGACTTCATCATCGTGCAACTGGATGATATCGAATGGGACGAAAGCCTCAACCGCACCCAGTCGCACATCCTCTATGGCAATCCCCGGGAAGAGGGTCTTTATATCATGCGGATTCGCTTTCCCGCGGGCGGCACGAGCAACCCGCATTATCATGACCAAGACCGTTTCATCACGGTCATCGAGGGAACTTGGCATGCGGGAACCGACGCCAGTCACGACATGACGAAGACAACGCCGATCCCCGCGGGAGGATTCATGTTCCATCCGGCCGGCGCCGTGCATTACGACGGTTCCCGCGGAGAGCCGGTGGTGGTGGAGATTCGCGGCTTCGGTCCGGTTCGGACGATAGGCGTGGAAACAATCCGGTAGGACGGTCCGGTCGGAGCAGACTGTCCGGGGAAAGCCGGCGGAAAAAACAATCGGGGGAGACAACCATGGCGCAGGAAACCCAGTTCGTCCTGAGCAGCTTTTCTTTTCTCATCTGGGGCGTATTGATCATGTGGATGTGCGCCGGATTCACGATGCTGGAATCCGGTTCGGTGCGCACCAAGAACGCCTCGGTGATCTGCCTGAAGAACGTGGGGCTGTATGCGATCGCCGGCCTGATGTTCTATCTGATCGGCTACAACCTGATGTATACCGGCGTGGACGATCTGATCGGAAGTTTCCGCTTGTCTTACGGCACGTCGGAGGCGGAAAAGGCATTGCTCGCGGGAGACGGAGGGTCGGTGGCCGAAGTTGTCGGGAACGGCAATTCGGTGATGTCCGACTGGTTTTTCCAGATGGTTTTTGTCGCGACCACCGCGTCGATCGTTTCCGGCACGCTTGCCGAGCGGGTGCGGCTCTGGTCCTTTTTCGTGTTCGTGGCGGTGTTGACGGGTTTCATTTATCCCGTGATCGGCGCCTGGACCTGGGGCGGGGGCTGGCTGGATCAGATGGGTTTTCAGGATTTCGCCGGCTCCACCATCGTGCATTCAACCGGCGGCTGGGCGGCTTTGGCCGGCGCCATGATCGTCGGCGCCCGCCAGGGCAAATATCGCGAAGACGGCTCGGTAAAATTCACCCCGCCGTCGAATGTGCCCGTGGTAACGTTGGGCGTCTTCATTCTCTGGATGGGCTGGTTCGCGTTCAACGGCGGTTCGCAACTGGCCTTGAGCGGCGTTGTCGATGCCGTGGCCGTCAGCAACATACTGGTGAATACGAATCTGGCGGCCTGCGGCGGATTCATCGCCGCGATAGCCTTGTCCAGGCCGATTTTCGGCCGGATCGATCTGATGGCGAGCCTGAACGGCGCCATAGCGGGATTGGTGTCGATTACGGCGGGCCCCGATATCGTCGACCATTATTGGGCTATAATAATCGGCGCGGTCGGCGGTGTGATTTGCTCGCTTGGGATGAAGACGCTTGAGCAAATGCGGGTCGATGATGTGGTTGGAGCGGTTTCCGCTCACCTTTTTGCCGGGATTTGGGGTACTCTTGCGGTTTGTATCGCGGCTGGCGGAAACTTGCTGGTTCAGATCGTCGGAATATTGGCCATAGGCGCGTTTGTCTTTTCCGCATCGATGCTTGTCTGGCTGGCGATCAAGCAAATTATGGGCGTTAGGGTTACACTGGACGTCGAACGCCACGGTCAGGACGTGGCGGAGTTGGGAATTGAAGCATATCCGGAGTTCGTGGTATTGCAGGATCCGGACCTTTAGCGGATGATTTGTCCGGCCGGTTTCGGCAAGCCTGAATTGGAGCAAAAGTAATGATCGAGGTTAATGTAGAAAGGCAGGATGGTGTCTTGTCGGCCATGGTGACCGGGCGGATCGACGGCTCGAACGTAATGCAGTTCGAGGAGTCCGTGAAAGGGGCCATCGAGGATGGAGATCGCGCGGTCGTGCTCGATATGGAAAACCTCACTTATATCAGTTCAGCGGGATTGCGCGCGATTCTGATGACGGCCAAGCTGTTGCAGAACCGGAATGCGAAGTTCATGCTTTGCTCCCTGTCAAAATCCATCCGTGAAGTCTTTGAAGTCAGCGGGTTCGACAAAATCATCAATATCCAGCCGGATAGAACCCAGGCGCTGGCCACTATCGGCAGCGAGTAATCAGATTCATATCAGGATCGGGTCAGGCATGTCTGGCCCCTACGCGGTTTCGAATTTCTTGCCCAGCACGACAATATTCTTGTTATTCTCGCGGCGGTAACTGATCGAGTCCATCATCTGGTGGACCAGAAAAATACCAAGTCCGCCGGGCATCCGTTCATCGAGGCCGGAATCCGTATCCGCCCTGTTCGGGTCGCTGTCGGTGAGATCAAACTGCCTGGCGTCGTCTTCGATGCGGATTATCAGTCGGTCGCCGTCAATATTCAGATCGATCCGGATTTCATGCCGGGCGCCGTCCTTGTAACCATAGCTTATGGTGTTGGTCAGCAATTCGTCGAGTGAAAGATTGACCTGGTAGGCGACGGTCGGGGCGATTTCCCGCCGACCGCAAAACGCATCGACCTGCTCGGCAATTACCGCCAGTTCCTTGAGATCGTTCGCAACGCGGATGCTCAGGTCGGATTCGCTCACAATTCCAGTCTCCTCCAGCTTGTTTTGGTTTGTCCCCTGACTTGTTCCAGTTTGCCTGATTTCAGGCGAAATTGACATTACAGTGAATCAATCTAGAAAGTCGCCGTAAACTGCACCCATGCCTTGTCGATATCAGTGGCGTGGGTATCGGCGTCGTAGGTTGCATATTTCAGCAGCAAGCTGTAATTGTCGCTGATGGTGTATTGCCAGGAAATATCCCATTCGCCGCCATAGTGCGCCGAACCGGCTTCCGAATTGAAATCGTGCCAGGAAACCGTCAATCCTCCGGTCGTCAAGGTGACATAAGTGTCTTCGACGCCCGCATGGGGGATAGTCAGGAAGCGGTCCGTCCAGCCCTGGAACTTGTGCAAGGTCGCCAGCGGCGTGCGGAACATCATGCCCGCATCGTTCCCGTCGCCTCCGAATACTTCATGGCCCAGCAATATCCGCAGCCCGCCCGTGTCGACCCCGCCTTCGAGCAAGAGATAATCGGTATCGTAAGCCACCGGATTGCCGCCATAATCGCTTTGCCTGGCGTATTCCAGATTGAACGGGAAGCTCAGTTCCCCGCCTTCCACAGTCTGGCTGAAACGCACGCCGGTGGTTCGATTGGAAAGCGCGGCGGCGTTTTCCAGGTCGATGGCGTAATGATAGAGAGTCACCTTGCCGCCCATGGGCAGATTCACGCCCGCGTTGAGCAGGTGCGTATTGCTGTCGTAATAGTTCGTCGGCAAGCCGCTTTCCGGTCCGAAAATCCGCGATACGCCATGCACGTAGCTGTAGCTCAAACTGACGTTGGGCAAGGCGTCGCCGGCCACGGTGAGCGCGTCCATCGTCTGTTCGTTCTGCCGCCAGGCGACGCCGCCGACAAAACGTTGCTCGTCGAGATTAATGCGTTGCCGGCCCAGCCTGACATAACCGCTGTCGTTCTTGAAATCCACATAGGCCTGGTTGATATGCGCGCCGTCGGGGTCCGCGATCAGCGGATGACCGGTCTTGCCGTTCCGGGTGTTGTTGAACTCGTCGTCGCCGATATAGGACACATCGTCGAGTTCGATGAAGAATCCCGTATTGCCCAGATCCAGGGGGCGAAAACTGATGCGGGATTTCAGCACGGACGCCACGGCGTCTTCGTTGAAACCGGCCTGATCGACGGTTTCGATGCGATAGCGGAATTCCAGAGCGACATCGCCGCCCGCGATCGCATCGCGCAAGTTCGACACGGTTTCCTGGCCATGAGCGCAAACGCTCAAGACCGCCAGCGTCGCCGGCAGGATTTTTCCAACCGCTTTCTTTGCCGAATTTGAAACATTTGCCGCCATGACGCGATTCCTCCTGGCCAGCTCTTTTACAGTCATTTGATTCAATCCCCCTCTTGCGCGGCTTCCTCGGCCTTGCGCTCCGACTTGAGCGGCAGGCGTATCCGCATTTCCGTGAACTCCCCTTCTTCGGAGTCTACGCTAATCGAGCCCCCGTGCCGCACCAGAATATCGGTGGTGAGAGAGAGGCCGAGGCCGGTGCCCTTGGTGCCTTCCTTGGTGGTGAAGAACGGTTCGAATATTCTCTCGCGAATCTTCTTGGGAATGCCGGGACCGTTATCCCGCAATATGAACTCGGCATCGTTTTCCAGCCGCTTGCTGGCTATGGTGATCACCGGTTCGAAGCCTGCAATCCTGTTGCGCTTATCATCCAAAGCCTGACAGGCATTGGTGGCGAGATTCAGAAACACTCTTGAAATATCTTGCGGCACTACTTCGAGCGGCTCTATATCGGGATCCAGTTCGGTTACCAGATCCATATTGAAACCCGTATTCAGGGCGCGCATCGAATGATAGGCCAGCTCCACATATTGCTTGAGGGTGGCGTTGAGGTCGGTTTCGCGCCATTCGCCTTCGCCGCCGCGGGAATGTTCGAGCATGCTGCGCACGATATTGTCGGCGCGCTTGCTATGCCCGCGGATCTTTTCCAGGCTCTTGCCCAGATCTTCGACGATCTCCCGAATATCCTCTCTTGCGTCGGATTCCTCGATTTCCTCAAGCAATTCCTCGATTTCCTTGCCGAACTCCATGGCTATTTCGGAAAAGTTGCCGATGAAATTGAGCGGATTCTTGATCTCGTGGGCGATTCCCGCCGCCAGTTGACCCAGCGACGCCAGTTTCTCTTCGGCGATGATTTGCTGTTGCGCCTTTTCCAGTTCCTTCAAGGTCGCTTCCAGACTTTCGTTCTTGGCGTCGAGCTCTTGCGCCAGTTTTTCCACCAGGTTGAGTCGTTGCACTTCCAGCGCGTACTCGCGGAATTTTTCCAGCGCTTCGGCCATGTCGGTGACTTCGTCGTTGCCGCCGATGTCGACAGCGACTTCAAGGTCGCCCCGGGACATCTCGCGCATCGCGCCGGAAAGCGCCGTCAGACGCCGCGCCAGCGACTTCCAGATAAAGAAATAGCCAAAGACCAGCGCGCCGGCGGCGCTGATCAGATTGATCGTGAACAGCAACAGGATGCCATTGGCGGCGGATTCCCGTGCCGCATCGCTGGAAGCCAGCGCATCGCTGCTGATCAACGCTCCCAGATTGCTGATCTCCGCATCGAGCAGTGTCGCGGCGTCCCTCGCCATGACCAGCGAGTTCTGCTCCTGTTCCTGCCGCAACAACGCTTCGCGGCGAAGTTCGACAATGCCCTGGGCGCCGGTGCCGACGCGCTCCAACTGCCGCAGGCTGGCGCCGAGCGTTACGAGCTGGGCGGACGCGGGCAGATTGGAATATGCTCTTTGCGCATTGCCCAACGCGCTGAAAAAGCGCTCCTCGATCGGCGGCAGGAACTGCCGGTCGTTCAGCACCAGCATCTCGTCGAGCAGCAGCACCGCCAGATTGGCCTGCTGGTTGACCACCGTCAGATTGCGGTAAACGGTGAATTCCCCCTCCGACGCCCGCACTTCCATCGGCGCCGGGGACTCATCCAGCGTCCGCAGGCCTTCCACGAGATAGAAGCCCTGATCGTCGATCGCCTGAGCCAGGTCGGATTCGATGCCGCGATTGATTTCCGCGAGTTCCGCCGTCAGCAGGGACAGGCTTTCCCCGATCTGCAAACGCCTGAAGGCCGAATCCCGGATCGACGCGAGATGGGCGCTCAAGTCGGCCAGGAGCAACCGGATCTGTTGCGTGTATTCGTCGAGTTCGGAGCGGGAATCGAGTTCCTCGATGACGTCTTCGAGCGCGTCTCGCTCCTGTTCCACCGCGGCGACTTCAGCCCGATGTTCCTGCCGCGTCTGCGCCGAAATGATGCGGAAGGCGCCATTCACCAGGTTGGTGCTCTGGCGCGCGATCTGGACCGAATCGACGATATTGGGCATATCGACATCCGCCATCCGGGACTGATAGTTGAGCGTAACCTGCAATGCGAAATAGGCCACCAGACTTGCCGTGGCGATCAGCACGATGCTGCTCAGCAGGATCAGCGACAGGCGGGCGGCGATCTTCCCCAGAAAATTGCGCCGCGGCGCATCCGATCCGTCGTTCGCGGGAATTTCGGGCACCTCCAGCGATGCCGGGCCCGCATTTTCTTTTTCCGCTTCGCTCATCTGGGTTCGATAGCATTCACCGAGGCAAAATCTCCGTTCTCGTCGATCACTGTCAGATAGACCCGGTCCGATCCCTGGTTGTCGTTCATCCCGTAGGAAAGGCTGAATCCGGAAAGATCGATCTCCCCCGAAGTCTTCAGCGACCGCAGGAATCCTTCCCGGGTCGGTTCGGGCCCGGCCAGCCGCAGGCCTTCGACCGCCAGGCGGCCGGCGAGATACCCTTCGAGACTGACGAAGCTCGGCGTTGCGCTTGAATCGATCCGGCGCAAGGCGGCCTGGTATTCAGCCACGACCGGCAGGCTGGCGTCTTCGGGGAAGGGCACCACCTGGGTGACGTAGACGCCTGCTCCGTCCTCGCCCAGGGTGCGCGCGAGCGCTTCGCTGCCGATGAAGGAGATATTGACGAAATAAGGGGAATAGTCGAGCTTGCGAGCCCAGCGGATCATCGTCGATGCCGGCTGGTAGGCGCCGATGATCACCACGGCCTCGGCGCCGGCCCGGCGCAGATCGAGCAATGCCAGTTTCACCGCCTCGGTATTGCGCGGATAGGAAACCTCCGCGCCGATCTCCATGCCGTAGATATCGACCGCCCGGCGCAGCCCGGCCAGGCCCGCGCGACCGTAGGAATCGTCCTGATAAAAGATGCTTACCGTATCGAAGCCCAGATCTTCGCTGAGCCGGGCGGCCATCTCCTCGGTTTCCTGGAAATACGAAGCGCGCACATTGATCACGTTGGGCAAGGCTTCGGCGTCGCGCAAGAACTCGGCGCCGGTGAAAGCGCCGATATAGGGCACGCCCGCTTCCGCGGCGATCGGCTGGGCGGCGGTCGAAGTCGGTGTGCCCACCGGCCCGATCAAGGCGAATACCTGTTCTTCCTCGATCAGTCTGCGCGTATTCACGATCGCGGCTTCGGGTTCGTAACCGTCGTCGAGCGAAATCAGCCGCAGCCGGTGGCCATGCGCGCCGCCATTGGCGTTGATCTCGTTGAAGGCGGCATCGAGCCCCAGTTTCATTCCCGTTCCCAATTCACTCGTGGGGCCCGTGAGCGCGGCGGATTGTCCGAACAGGATCACGGGTTCATCCGCGGCCGGCAGGGCGGCCGGAAAGCACAGCAAGGCGGCAAGAAACAGGAAGCAGGCCGGAACTGCGCGCTGTTTGCGTCTGCTCATGGATTCTGTCTCGCTAGAAAACGCGATACCACGCAGGTGATGTCGTCGGATTGTTCGGCTTCTCCGGCGTATTCCCTGACCGACGCGACTATGCCGTCGACAATCTCCCTGGAACCGTCGGAAGCCATGCCGGGCAGCAACTCGTCAAGCCGCGGCTCGCCGTATTCCTCTTCCTGTACGTTCTCCGCTTCAGTGACCCCGTCGGTATACAGAACGAGCGTATCGCCGGGATAGAGCTGGACTTCGGCATTGCCGTATTTCTGTTCGGGGTCGATCCCGAGCACCAGGTTGCCGGTCGGCGCAACCACTTCAATGCCGCCGTCCTCGCGCACGACTCGCGGCGGATTATGACCGGCGTTGGAATAGAGGAAGCCGCCGGAACGCGTGTCGAGCACGCCGAAAAACATGGTGATGAACACGCAACTGTCGTTGCCGTCGCACAATTGTTCATTTACGGCGTCGAGCGCGGGCGCGGGACTCTCGTAATTGCTCACCATGGATTTGAGCAATGCCCGCGTCACCATGGCGAACAAGGCGGCGGGAATCCCCTTGCCGGCCACGTCGGCGATCGCCAGCGCCAGCCGGTATTCGTCGATCTGGAAATAGTCGTAGAAATCACCGCCGACTTCCTTGGCCGGATAGATCAGCGCCTTGACGTCGTAATGCGGATTCTCCGGCAGTTCCGCGGGCAGCGCCGACATCTGCACCTGGCTGGCCACTTCGAGTTCCCGTTTGATCGAAACCAGCTTGTCCCGTGTCTCCAGCGAGTTCTGCAAGGCGCGGACATGGGCGATGCCCTTTTCGAGGGTGATCTCGAGATCCGCGAAATCGATCGGTTTCGTCAGGAAGTCGAAGGCGCCGCGATTCATGGCGGTGCGGATGTTGCCCATGTCGCCATAGGCCGAAACGATCACGGCCTGCACGTCGAGGTCGGCCTCCGTCAATTGATGCAACATCGTCAGACCGTCCATGACCGGCATGTTGATGTCGGAGAAAACCAGATGAATATCCCGGTTCTGCGCCAGTTTCAACAGCCCTTCCCTGCCGTTGTGGGCGAACATGAATTCCAGCTCGCCGCTGCGGATGCGGCGGCGGAATTTCTGCTTGATCAGCAACTCCAGATCTTCTTCGTCATCGACAACGAGAACTTTGACGGTGGTTTCCTTCATGGTTTTTGTCCGTAACTCCACTTGATTCAGCGGTCTGCCCGCCATTTTAGGCGGCCCCCGGAGACAGCCCGAACGCTGTGAATGGTACTCCACCAGCCAATTCTTTACCAACATGGGAAATCGCTTCCGGCAATCGCGGGCGCCCGGCAATCGCGCCCCGGCGCGGCCATGGAACGGTCGCCGGCCCCGGCGCGCCGCACAGGACTTGCCGGCGGCGGTCTTGCCGCGCCCGCGCTTTCGCCCGATAATGCCCTCTGACTCGAAGGAGCGTTAGCATGTCTTATTGGCTTTGGATGTCAGCCGGCGTCGCGCTGATGATCGTCGAAATCTTCATCGGCAGCTTTTTCGTGTTCTGGTTCGGACTCGCCGCGGTGCTGGTGGGCTTCGTTGTATTGCTCGTTCCCCAACTCGCGGTCGCCGCGCAGATCACGATCTGGGCATTGTTGTCCGGCGTACTGGCGCTGAGTTGGTTCAGGTACGTCAAGCCGCTCTCAAGGGACAGGACCAAGGCGGGCCTGTCGCGCGAAGCCCTGATCGGGCAGGTCGGTCAGGTATTGCAGCCGCCCACCGGCGCGGGCCGCGGCACGATCCGCTTTCCGGCGCCGGTGCTCGGCTCGGACGAATGGCAGATCCTGTCCGAAGACCCCCTCGCCATCGGTGACCGCGCGCATGTCACCGACCTGTCGGGCAATGCGCTCATCGTAAGGAAAATGTAAGGAGATTCAGCACGTGAACATTTCACCGGGATTGATTCTTTCGGTAGTCGTACTCTTATTCCTGCTGGTGACGCTGGCCCAGGGTGTGCGGCAGGTGCCCCAGGGCTACAAATGGGTCGTGCAGCGGCTCGGCAAGTATCACAGTTCGCTCATGCCGGGCCTGAATTTCATCATTCCGTATATCGACGCCGTCGCTTTCCGGGTCACCACCAAGGACATCGTGCTCGACATCCCCTCCCAGGAAGTCATCACCAAGGACAACGCGGTGCTCATTACCAACGCCGTGGCGTACATAAACATCGTCAATCCGGAAAAAGCCGTATACGGCGTCGAGAACTACGAAATCGCCATCCAGACCCTGGTGCAGACTTCGCTGCGTTCGATCATCGGCGAAATGAGCCTCGACGACGCGCTGTCGTCGCGCGATCACATCAAGGCAAAACTCAAGGCGGCGATTTCCGACGACATCTCCGACTGGGGCATCACGCTCAAGACCGTCGAGATCCAGGACATCAACCCCTCCCCGACCATGCAACAGGCCATGGAAGAACAGGCCGCGGCCGAGCGCGCCCGGCGCGCCACGGTAACCCGCGCCGACGGCGAAAAGCAGGCGGCAATCCTGCAGGCCGAAGGCGAACTCGAAGCGTCCAAGCGCGAGGCGGAAGCCCAGGTGATCCTCGCGGAAGCGAGCAAGAAAGCGATCACGCTGGTTACCGAAGCCATCGGCGACAAGGAAATGCCCGTGGTCTACCTGCTCGGCGAACGCTACATCAACTCGCTGCAGCAACTTTCCGGGTCCGAGAACGCCAAGTTTCTCGTCTTTCCGGCGGATGTGCCGAACGCCTTGCGCGGCCTGATGGGCAACACCAGGCAAGGCGGGACCTGAGGCGGAGCCTGATCCTGGCACAGGCAAGCGTAGAAGAAAGATCGTTCGTCTCCCGGCTGCTGGCCGGGGAATACGGTCTCGCGGTTACTTATTGGGCCTTGTATTTTCTCGGCGCGGCACTGTTCTTCGTGTTCGGCGGCCGCGCCGTGAATCGGGACGAGTGGCTGTTCTATTTCATCGAATTGTTTGCCCAACTGGGATATACCGCCGTACTCATCGTGGCGATCCGCGCGGCGTACAAGGGCCCGCAATTGTGGAAGGTAGTTTCGCGCACGTCGTCGGTGTTCATGATCATCAACATCCTGGTCGGCATTTGCACCCTGGG